>JANOYU010000040.1:0-3565 GCA_031429035.1 Methylophilaceae bacterium | reverse complement strand
TGGTGGCAGCGATGAAGAAGCCGCGGCTGATTACATTAAGCACCACGTTACTAAACCAGTAGCCGCCTACATTGCAGGCCTAACCGCGCCAGCAGGCAAGCGCATGGGGCATGCGGGGGCGATTATCTCTGGTGGCTCTGGGCGTGCAGAAGATAAAATTAAGGCGCTAGAACTGGCAGGTTGCGTAGTGGCCAACTCACCCGCTGGTTTGGGTGAAGCTGTCTTAAAAGCAATGCAGGCGCAAGCGATTAAATTAAAAGGTTGATTTTGAAAAAACTGATTTACGTTTTATTGCTACTCACTGCGCAAATAGGCATGGCGGCAGAAGATGTTGCCTACCTGCTTACAGCATCATCTAAAGGCGATTTGCCGACAGTAAAAGCCATGTTAAACAGCGGCGTGAATGCAGATAGCAAAGATGAAAATGGTATTACCGCGCTAATGTACGCCGCGCGCAAAAATCGCGCCGAAATAGCCGCGCTACTGATTAGCAAAGGTGCGCAGGTGAACGCCAAAGATAATGGTGGCTGGACGCCGATTATGTTTGCCACCAAGAAAAATCACATAGAAACCGTGAAAGTGCTGCTAGATAAAGGTGCTGACCCAAAAATTCGCGATGAAGGCGGCTGGAGCGCGTTTGGCATGGCCTCAACCTCGGGCTATAGCGCAATTGTAGACATGATGATTAAAAGCGGCGTAGACGCCAACGCCAAAAGTGACGATGGCAAAACGCCGTTGATGTACGCCGCAAAAAGTGGTGATGTGCCAACAATTACCTCGCTAATGGCGCAAGGCGCGCAAGCCAACGCGCACGACAGATTAGGCGCCACTGCGCTAATGTACGCCGCACGCGAAGGCCATTTGCCAGCTGTAGCCTATATGCTAAACCGTGGTGCTATTGTGGATGAGCAAGATCAATCGCGCTGGACTGCGCTGACATGGGCGGTTAAAAAATCGCAGGTGGAAGTGGCAAAAACGCTGCTGGCGAATAAAGCGGATGTGAACCACGAAGACTCAGAAGGCACGCCACTTTTACAATTAGCGGTAGATACTGGCAGCAAAGACATGGTGAAATTGCTGCTAGCCAATAATGCAGATGTGAAAGCGCGCGATAAATACGGCCTGACTGCTTATGTGTATGCGCTTAAAAAAGGCGAGCCTGAAATCGTTAAGTTAATCAAAAACGCTGGTGGCAAATATTAAATCCTTGCAAAAATCAATTTTTACTGCGTCGCCTTCGCCTTGTCGTACTAATTGTACTGTCTGCGGCTGGTCTTCTTGTTAAAATTGATTTATAACAAGGATTAGGCTCACTCTTTATGCAAACCGCCATTTTACAATCTACACTATGAAAATAGCTATCAGTCAAATCAACGCAACTGTGGGCGACATTGCGGGCAATGCAGCTAAAATTGTAGAACTTGCTAAACGCGCGCAGCTGCAAGGCGCCAGCTTAATGATTACGCCAGAATTGGCACTATGCGGTTATCCGCCTGAGGATTTATTATTTCGTGACGATTTTAGGCAGGCCTGCCAGCAAGCATTGGTGCGGCTTGCAGAGCAGGCATCTGGAATCACTTTATTAGTTGGTCACCCTCATGAGGAAAATGGTCATTTATATAACGCTGCAAGCTTGCTAGAAAACGGCAAAATTGTCGCCACTTATCACAAGCAATGCCTGCCTAATTACAGCGTTTTTGATGAAGAGCGTTATTTTGAGGCAGGCTCTGAATCTGTGGTTTTTTCACACCTTGGCTGCAAATTTGGCGTAATAATATGTGCCGATGGCTGGGTGCCAGCACCCGCACTTAAAGCCAAACAAGCTGGCGCCGAGTTTTTGCTCTCGCTCAATGCCTCGCCCTACCACATCGATAAACTAGAAACGCGTTACGAAGTGTTGGCCGAGCGTGCGCGCGAAACGCAGTTGCCCATTATTTATTGCAATTTAGTCGGCGGCCAAGATGAGCTGGTGTTTGATGGCGGTTCATTTGTGTTGGATCAACATGGCGTGGTTACACAACAATTACCTAACTTTGAAGAAGCATTAGGTATTGTAGAAATTGATAGCCTGGGAGCCAATATCTATGCGCCTTCCAGAGCATTAATATCTGAGAAGTTAAGTTTAGAAGCAGCCGTTTACAATGCGCTTAAATTGGGCTTGGCCGATTACGTCAATAAAAATGGCTTCCCCAGCATTGTTTTAGGTTTATCTGGCGGCATCGATTCTGCCCTCACATTAGCAATTGCAGCAGATGTGTTGGGCGCAGAGCGCGTAAAAGTCGTACTGATGTCATCTGAATTTACTGCCAGCATCAGCGTGGATGACGCCATCGAAATGGCTAATTTGGTTGGCGTAAAATATAGCCAATTGCCAATTAAAGATTTGTTCAAACTGTTCCGCGAAACACTGGCGACCGAGTTTGGTGATTTGCCTTTTGACACCGCCGAAGAAAACTTGCAGGCGCGTATTCGCGGCATGTTGTTGATGGCGCTTAGCAATAAATTTGGCAGCATTGTGCTGACCACTGGCAATAAATCAGAAATGGCCGTTGGTTACAGCACGCTGTATGGCGACATGGCGGGCGGTTTTTCATTGCTAAAAGATGTGCCAAAAACGCTGGTATATAAACTGGCAGAATATCGAAATAGCCTGTCAAAAGTGATTCCAGAACGCATTATTACGCGCGCGCCAAGTGCCGAGCTGCGCCTAGACCAAAAAGACCAAGACAGCCTGCCCGCTTATGAAATTTTAGATGCGATTATGCAAGCGTATGTGGAAGACGATTTAAGCCGCGCTGATATTATGAAAAAAGGTTTTACCGAAAAAGATGTCAACCGCGTGACAAATTTAATAGACCGCAACGAATATAAGCGCCGCCAAGCGCCTGTTGGGGTTAGAATAACGCAAAGAGGATTTGGTAAAGATAGGCGTTATCCAATTACCTGTAAATTAAAGTTTTAACCTTTAGGGAGCCAGCATGAAAAAAATTGAAGCCGTAATTAAACCTTTTAAATTAGACGAAGTGCGCGAAGCACTAAGTGAAATTGGCGTAAATGGCCTGACGGTAACCGAGGTAAAAGGCTTTGGCCGTCAAAAAGGCCATACCGAGCTTTATCGCGGCGCCGAATATGTGGTGGATTTTTTACCTAAAATTAAGCTAGAGTTAGTGGTGGGCGACGACATGGTAGAAGCCAGCATGGAAGCCATTATCAAAGCTGCACACACTGGCAAAATTGGCGATGGCAAAATTTTTGTTAGCGCGGTAGAGCAAGTGGTAAGAATTAGAACGGGTGAGACGGGCGAAGCGGCAGTTTAAAAAACTTTAGGTGTTATAAAAAATTTCATCTTATTGATTTAATTATTAAAATGTGTACTCATAAAACATTATCAACATGCCCTAATAAAAGATTAAGTTCTTTTTTGGGGTCTACTTTACGTTCTAGTCCGCGCTTCGCGCGGACTAGAACGTGCGAATAAGCGTGAATTCATTGCGCACGCGGCGCGTGCCAGAACCCCGCAATGAATCACACTGCCCTACGGGCAGGTGCTTATTCGCACGTTAGG
>JANOYU010000039.1:0-3680 GCA_031429035.1 Methylophilaceae bacterium | reverse complement strand
GCGTGCCAAATGGCAAAAAGAGGCTGCTTTGGTGCCGCCAGGCAAAATAAACTCTTTTAATGGCGCCAAGTCGTCATTTAGCGTGTCAATTGCCTCTTCTAAGTTGTCAATATTGGCTTGGCTTAAAATCACATAATCAGGGATGCAAATCTCACCGCCCAAATTAAATAAATCGTGCTGCACATGTGTCAGTAATTCCACCAAAATGTCAGGCACGGCCTCGGTTAGCATCAAGCCAATCACACTGTTCAATTCATCTACATCGCCCATCGCATCCACGCGCAAACTATCTTTTTGTACACGTGTGCCATCGCCCAAGCCTGTAGTGCCGTCATCACCGGTGCGCGTATAAATCTTGCTCAGTCTATTTGCCATGCTTTAAGTCAATTCAAATTCATCTATAATCTTGTCATTATAATGGATGATGCAGTAACTTGATGACTAAAAACACAAATGAACGCGAATAGACCGATTGGCATTTTTGATTCTGGCGTAGGCGGCATTAGCGTGCTTAAGCATATTCATGCGTTGCTGCCGCATGAGGATTTAATTTACCTAGCCGATAGCAAATATGCGCCTTATGGCAACAAAACCGCACAAGAAATTACCCAGCGCTGCCTGTTTTTAAGCGACGATTTTCTGCAAAAAAATGTAAAAGCTATCGTCGTTGCTTGTAATACGGCCACAGCCGCAGCCATTGATATGCTGCGTGACACGTTTGATATTCCGATTATCGGTATGGAGCCCGCAGTAAAACCAGCGGCGGAAGCCAGTAAAAATGGAGTGATTGGCGTGCTGGCCACAGTGGGTACATTAAAGAGCGCGCAATTTGCCGCGCTGCTAGAAAGTTATGGCCGTAATGTAAAAGTGGTCACGCAAGGCTGCGTTGGTTTGGTGGAATGTATTGAGCGTGGTGAGCTAGACACGGCCAATACTAAAGCGCTTATTCGTCAATATTGTGCGCCGTTATTGGCAGAAGGCGCAGATACCATAGTGTTGGGCTGTACGCATTATCCGTTTGTAAAAGAAGTAATTCAGGATATTGTAGGTGAAAAAATTACGCTCATTGATACTGGTGCAGCGGTGGCGAAACAGCTAAAACGTCAACTGGAAGAAAATGGCTTGTTATCCACTAGCAAAGAAAAAGCAGAAGTACGCTTTTGGACAAATAGTGAAGCGGAAAACGCTGAGCAAGTGACTGAAAAATTATGGGGGAAGCATGTTGATGAGCATCGGTTATAGATTAGCTTTTTTGTACAATACAAACTTTCGCAAACTGTTTACCAAGTTCAGTGACTTGAAAAGTTTTACGCTCAATGTGACAAGTGAGTTCAGGGTTTTCTTCAATTTTTAACTTTAAATTTTGGATTGTAGGCGAGTTCTCCAAAATATCATATGCCCCTTTGCTTGTAATATTTAAGCCGAAAGGCACCTCAGCTAAGCCTAGTCGGCAAATATTATCTATGTAAGTTGGTGTTAAATCAGGAAACTCGCATTTAGCGAGCTCGCCAAGATGAGAAAAATTAACTAAAACATCCGCACCTCCTGATTTTTCATCACTAGACGTTTTAAATACCCATCCGACATTCAATAAAGGCAACCTAGGAGTTACAACAAATAAGCTTATCAGTTTGGCCTCATCTGGGGTTAGTTGCCTAATTATTTCAACAAAAGCTGGATGTGCTCCGCTTGCAGTAGACTTATCCATCGCGGTAGCAAGTAAGTTAGCATACATATCACTTAAAGAAGATTCATGGCCAGTATAACGAAGTGATTCGAGGGCAGGGCCAGCTATATTTGGGTTTGGTGTAATGATGTTTTCTGGAGGAACGTTTTTTAGCCTGTCAGCAACTTTTGTAGAAACAAAATCTTTTATTTGGTCATAGCCCCAAACAAGCGCGCTGACTGGGGCCAATGCAATATGTACGGTTTTAGCAACAGTTTGAAGACCTTTTCCAAGCTCTTGTGCAGCTGGTTGTGCAACATCCTGATAAATTGGCAATGCCTTTGCAACGCCAGTAACTGCATCAATAACATCTCGAACTTTGTTGTCTTCACTCATGTTCAATCCTTGAAATGTTAATGATGATTTACGTGCTCACCCGCTTTAAGCTTATATTTAGTACCGCAATAAGGGCAAGCCACTTCACCAGTTTTGGCTACATCTAAAAATACGCGTGGATGTGACGACCAAGCTGCAACGGCCGTGGTGGGGCAGTGCAGCGGCAGGTCTTTGGCGGTGACTTCAGTGTAGTTAGTGTTAGGTACTTTAACGTCGGACATTTGCTACCCTTATACGAGGGTCAGCCAATCAGCATGTTTAGCCGATTTACCTTTTACCACATCAAAATACAAGGCTTGTAATTTCTCGGTAATTGGGCCGCGCGTGCCGCTACCAATGTTACGGTTGTCCAACTCGCGAATCGGCGTGACTTCAGCCGCTGTGCCTGTAAAAAAGGCTTCATCGGCGGTATAAACTTCGTCACGGGTGATGCGTTTTTCGATGACTTCTAGGCCGATTTCTTTGGCCAATTGCACAATGGTGTCGCGGGTAATGCCTTCTAGCGCGCTGGTTAAATCGGGCGTGTAAAGCTTACCTTTACGGATGATAAATATATTTTCGCCAGAACCTTCGGCTACAAAGCCATCTACATCTAGCAACAAGGCTTCATCGTAACCATCATTTGCGGCTTCTTGGTGCGCCAAAATAGAATTCATGTAATTGCCGTTGGCTTTGGCTTTGCACATGGTGATGTTGACGTGATGACGTGAGAATGAAGATGTTTTAACGCGAATGCCTTTGGTCAGCGCTTCGTCGCCCATGTAGGCGCCCCAGCTCCAAGCCGCGCAAATAACATGCGTACTTAAAGTTTTTGCAGCAATGCCCATCGCCTCTGCGCCATAAAACGCCATTGGGCGAATATAGGCAGATTCTAATTTGTTTTCACGCACAGCTGCGCACATGGCATCGGCAATTTCTTGCTTGCTAAACGGCATTTTCATTTGCAAAATATGCGCGCTATTAAAAAGCCTATCGGTATGCTCTTGTAGCCTAAAAATCGCTGTGCCTTTATCTGTTTTATAAGCGCGTACGCCTTCAAAAACGCCCATGCCGTAATGCAGGGTGTGTGTAAGCACGTGAGTAGTCGCATCGCGCCAATTTACCATTTTGCCGTCGTACCAAATAACGCCGTCGCGGTCTGCCATTGAGTTGGGTATTGCCATGTTGCTGTACTCTCAAAAAACTAAAAACGATATTGTAAACTAAGCGGTGAATTTAAGGCTTATGTTAGAATCGAAAGTTACAGAATTAGAGATTAAATTAGGAATTTTGCCATGAAAAAACTGTTAATTTGTACCATGCTGTTTGTGCTGGCTGCCTGTACGCCAAAGCCAGTTGCGTTTATCGCCACTGATATTACTGGCGCAGATTTCCCTAAACCGCTGACTTTAACTGACCACTTTGGCAAAAAGCGCACCATGAGCGACTTTGCAGGCAAAGTGGTGGTGCTGTTTTTTGGTTATACACATTGCCCAGATGTGTGCCCAACCACCATGGTGGAGCTGAAAAATACCATGAAATTGCTAGGCGATAAATCAGACGAAGTGCAAGTATTGTTTGTGACGGTGGATCCAGCACGCGATACGCAAGAAGTGCTTTCACAATTTGTGCCATCGTT
>JANOYU010000038.1:0-31102 GCA_031429035.1 Methylophilaceae bacterium | reverse complement strand
CCCAACATCACCCGACCATTTACAGTCTATTGCCGCATCCCTTAGTGACGAGAGATGTGCAGTGTATCGGCAGGCTAGACGAAGACACCACCGGGCTGATTTTGATTTCTGACGACGGGCAATTTATTCATAAAATGAGCTCACCCAAACACAAAGTGCCAAAAGTGTATGAAGTCACTTGCAAACACCCCGTCTCGCAAGCCAATATCCATGCGCTTCTTAGCGGTGTGCAATTGATCGATGAATCAGCTCCAATCGCAGCTTTGGCAGTCACGCAAATCACTGAGCATATCATTCACATGACGCTTGCCGAAGGAAAATACCACCAAGTCAAACGTATGGTCGCCGCCATGAGCAACCGCGTGGAAGGCCTAAAACGCATTCAAATTGGGCAATTAAAACTTCCCGATGATTTGAAGGTGGGAGAATGGCGCTGGCTTAGCGAGACTGATATGATGAAACTATCACAAAATACTTTAGGAAATTGAGATGCAGCGTTTTAGTTTTATCAATAAAAGATTTTTAAAAGCCAATTGTTTATGCCTTTTATTTGTGATGCTTTTTACCGCTCAGTCGTCTTATAGCTATGAGGTTGGTGGCCAACCTATATCAATACCGCCGCCGGATGAATTTGTTGAAGCAACATCGGAGATGGGCTTAGTTTGGAAAATGGTACAAGCAGTGCAAAGCGATAATCGTACTATTGCTTTTTATATTCCTAGCTCAGAAAGAAAAGCTGCGCTAACCAGCCAAGCAGTCAACTTAGATAGAAACTTTAGTATTCAAGTTAGTCGCAAATTAGAAGAAAGAGACTATACAGAAGAGGACTTAAAACAAACTAAAGAAGAAGTTCGAACGATAATAGCCTCTAATCAAGCAGATGAAATTCAAGAAAAAGCAATAACTCAGGCTAATGGCGATGTGTCTAAAGTAGCAGGTTTTGATTTAAACTTAAAACAAACCTCAAACCTATTTTTACCTTTTCATGTTGAAGAGGATAACCAGTTCTCTTATTCTGAAATATCTACTGAGGAGTATACTAATGTTGATGGTAAGAAAATTAACTCGCAAACTACTACTACAAGCTCAGCAATAGTTGTAAAAGGTAAACTTTTGTTCTGTTATGTATTAGGGACAGGTGTAGACCTAAACTGGTCAAGACAAGTTGCTAAAAAATGGGTTGACGCTATTCTAAAAGCAAATATTGATAATTAACTAATAATCATGAAAAATAATAAATTTTTGGTGTTATGTTTTATTTTTTTAGCTGGTTGCGGCGGCGAAATGCCACAAGCCGCCAAAGACAGCGTGGTGCAAAGCGTAGATGCCAAGCAATATTTAGGCACTTGGTACGAGATTGCGCGGCTAGACCACAGTTTTGAGCGCGGTTTAGAACAAGTAACTGCCAACTACAGCTTAGAAAAAGATGGCAGCATTAAAGTAGTGAACAAGGGCTACAACACCGAGAAAAAACAGTGGAAAGAAGCCATTGGCAAAGCCAAATTTGTCGATGTTGCCAATGCCGATGGTAGCCGCACTGGTCGGCTTAAAGTATCGTTTTTTGGCCCATTTTATGGGCCATATAATATTATTGCGCTAGAAAAACCTAGTTACAATTATGCGCTGATTAGCGGTGGGCAAGAATATTTATGGATTTTATCGCGCACGCCACAAATGGCAGAATCTGTTAAACAAGAACTGGTTGAAAAAGCGAAAACATTAGGCTACGCCACCGATAAACTTTTATTTGTAAAACAAACACCTAGCTAGCTCGCATAAGATTGCACGCCTATGTATAGCTAACTGATTATATGCAATAAAAAAGCCACATAAACTGCGGCTTTTTTATTGTCTATATATTATCTATCTATGGGATTAGTGGATTACAAATTTAAGCTTACGGTGCATCATCCAACACAGATTCACCAGCTTTATCAGAAACATCTGGCATAGCCTCAGTTTTATCTGGCATTGCCTCTGCAGGTGCCGCTGTTGTTGGCTCTACAGCCATCTTAGGTTTAGCAGCTTCTGGCATTTTGCCAGTTTTAAAAAACGTATATTCGTTTAAATCAATACTGCCATCGTTATCAGAATCGGCTTGTTTAAAGGTTTTTCTGTTAAACGCTTTGCCTTTAGAAGCCTCGTTTGGCAACAATAACCCATTGCCAGATTTATCTAGTTTATTAAACTCGATGACTACAGGCGCTTGCCAATTTTCGTTATCGTATACTTCTGGCGCGTTGTTAATCACCGCACTTTCAGGGTCTATCACCGCGGCCATTTCCACCGCTATGCTAGAACTACTAAAACCCAACAGTAAAGTAATGCCAATTATTGGCGAGTATTGACGTTGCATTAATTTAAAATTATTAAATTTCATCTTGTTTGCTCCTATTGCTTATAAAAGTGATAGTGAGAACATATAAAAAACCTACGCTTACGTCTATAAGAGTAGGTTTTAGGCAGCCAGTTCAAAATAATACGCTGGCGTAAAGTTGAAATTGCTATTTTTGCATGGCGCTAAGCTTGTAACCTGCCTTTTTAAACGCATTAATTAACCCAATATCGCCCGCCAAATGCGATGCACCCACCGCTAAAAACACTGGTTTTTCATTAGTCACTTTTAATGCGCGCTCGGCCATCACTACGCTGCGTTTATCCAGTAACTTATCTTTAATTTTTGCCCAAATATCGGCGGGTAGCATACCTGCGGTAATTTTCTCGTTTAGCGCTGTAATTTTGTCGCTATCACCTTGTAAATACTCGGCTATCAAACTTTCAAAATCGACCTCTTTTTGCGCTGGCGTACGTTTTAATACCGCGCGCAACATCACCATTTGCTCGTCTATACTAAAGTCATCCATCACGCCAAAATGTTCTTTTGCGGTCTCTATGCCCACCACATTTTTGCCTAATTCTTCCGATTTCGCCATCAATAAATTATCTAAATTAAACGGTGTTTGCGGCTTATGTAAATCGAACACCACCGCCAGCAACCACGGTTTCATTTGCATAGCGGCGCCCATGTGCATCACATGAAAATCTGCCAGCTCGCGCACTTGGTCAAACTCAGCCTCGGTGAGTTGTGATGCCAAATTGCCTTCTTTAAGCAACATCACGCTGGGGTCGTTATTCTCGCCCGCTTCCATCATAAAAGTATCTACGCTGGTCAACGCTGCCAGCATATTGGGGCTAATATCCGCAACACGGCTGTCATCGCTATGAATGGTGCCAAACAAATAACTCACCACACCTTTAGGCGATTCCATTTTCCAAAATAAGCCTTTATCGGTGGCTTGGGCGAAATTTACAAATAATGAAAAAGCGATGGTGATGGAGATTAATAACTGGCGCAGCATAGATGTTTTCCTTAATGATTTATACTCAAAACACTGACTATTTTTGATGATTTTGGTTGCATCCTGAATACACATCTTTATTGACATGCTCTGTAGGCCGCATAGATATTGGCTCGCAGAGCAACTAAATTTTATCGTGCTTTATTACTAGCTTTTTTAAAAGGCGCGCTTTTAGGCAAAGCATGTGGATTATTGCCAGCTTTGTACGCAGCATTTTTAAAGTTTGCAAACGCTTTTGGTAACGGTTTTGGTTTAAAGCTGGGTTTAAAACTCGTCCCGTCCGATTGCTTAATATTACCCATTACCGCAGGCTGAAACGCTGGCACCAAATGCTTTTTGCTAGGGCCAATTAAATCTGCGCGTCCCATTTTTTTAAGCGCTTCACGCAGCATCGGCCAGTTTGCGGGGTCGTGATAGCGTATAAAAGCCTTGTGCAATTTGCGTTGCAGGCCATTTTTGGGGATAGGTACAGCGTCAGAATCTGCCGTAACTTTACGTAGTGGATTTTTGCCGCTGTGATACATGGCAGTCGCCATCGCCATCGGCGTTGGCGTAAAGTTTTGCACTTGGTCTAGGCGGAATTCGTATTTTTTTAGCCACAACGCAAGGTTAAGCATGTCATCATCAGTTGTACCTGGGTGCGCGGCAATAAAATAAGGAATCAAATACTGCTTTTTGCCGACTTCGGCGCTGAATTTTTCGAACATGGCTTTGAACTCGTCGTACGCGCCCATGCCAGGCTTCATCATTTTACTCAGAACGTTTTCCTCAGAGTGTTCTGGCGCGATTTTTAGGTAGCCGCCGACGTGATGTTGCACTAGTTCTTTCACGTATTCTGGCGACTTTACTGCAAGGTCATAGCGCAAACCGCTGCCAATAAGAATTTTCTTAACGCCTTTAATGGCACGGGCTTTGCGATAAAGCTGAATCAGCGCGCTGTGGTCGGTATTCAAATTCTCACAAATACCAGGGTAAACACAGCTCAATTTTCTGCAAGATTGCTCGATTTTTTCTGACTTGCAGGCGATGCGATACATATTGGCGGTTGGGCCGCCGAGGTCAGAAATAATGCCAGTAAAACCATCGACTTTATCGCGAATTTCTTCGACTTCTTTGAGGATGCTTTCCTCGCTGCGGCTTTGAATAATGCGGCCTTCGTGCTCGGTGATTGAACAGAAAGTACAGCCACCAAAGCAGCCGCGCATAATGTTGACGCTTAAACGAATCATCTCCCTAGCAGGGATTTTTGCTTTACCATAAATTGGATGTGGCGCACGCGCATACGGCATGTCGTACACGTAATCCATCTCTTTAGTGGTGAGCGGAATTGGCGGCGGATTAAGCCACACTTCACGATCGCCATGTTTTTGTACAAGTGCGCGGGCGTTACCCGGGTTAGCTTCCAGATGTAAAACTCTAGATGCGTGGGCGTACAAAACGGGGTCTTGCGAAACCGCTTCATAATCGGGCAAACGCACTACTTGTTTGCTTCTATCTGCTTTAGGTTTACGCGAAACAGGCATGGCAATTGTTGCAACAAACCCCTTCTCGATAGCATAGGCTTTGTTCTCCTCGCCCGCTTGCGGGAGAGGAGCTAGGTGAGAGGGGGAATGTGGCGGAGAGGGGGAATGTGGCTGAGAGGGGCTGTCTAGCAATTCAGGATCAAGCTTTATAACTTGCTGATAAATCACCTCCAGCACACTTTCAATATTTTGTAAGACGTCATTGTTCCAAAAGCGCAGTAGTTTTATGCCCTGCAAAGCTAAAGATGCCGTTCGCTTTTCATCATAATCTACATTTTCAGCATGTTGACTACCATCCAACTCAATTGCCAACTTTAGCGAATCACAGTAAAAATCAAGAATGCAATTATCAACAGGATGCTGTCTGCGAAATTTAATGCCTAAAAAACGTTTAGCGCGAACGATTTCCCAAATCAGATTTTCAGCATCCGTTTGATTGGTGCGTAACTCACGCGCGAAAGTTAATATTTTCTCAGGGAGTTTTGAGGCTGCGAAAGATTGCCCCTCTCCCCTAGCCCCTCTCCCGCCGACGGGCGAGGGGAACTGAGTATTTGCGGATTGTTCTGCACAACTGGCGTCGGCCTTGCCCCCAGAAGTTGAAGGTGAAGCCATTTCATATGGGTCAATTGCTTTATCAACCGTACCTGGGCGGTCTAATTTTGTGCTTTCAATTTCATCCCAACCTTCAGGAATCGCTTTGCGTAAAAACGCCGTGCCGCGAATATCTTGAATATCCGCCACTTTTTCACCTTTGGCGATGCGGTGACTTAGCTCAACCAGCGCACGTTCGGCATTGCCGTACAGCAAAATATCCGCTTTGGAATCCACCAAAATACTGCGGCGAACCTTGTCGCTCCAGTAATCATAATGCGCGATACGGCGCAAACTAGCTTCGATGCTGCCAATAATCAGCGGCACTTGAGAGTAAGCCTCGCGACAACGTTGCGAATAGACTAATACCGCACGATCAGGCCGTTTATTTGGCGCGGCATCTGGCGTGTAAGCATCATCACTACGGATTTTTTTATCTGCGGTATAACGGTTTACCATGCTATCCATATTGCCAGCTGTAATGCCAAAATATAGATTCGGTTTGCCTAACGCTTTAAACGCTTTGGCATCTTGCCAATCGGGCTGCGCGATAATGCCGACGCGGAAACCCTGCGCCTCGAGCAATCTGCCAACCAGCGCCATGCCGAAGCTGGGGTGATCGATATAGCAATCACCCGTGACCAAAATAATATCGCACGAATCCCAGCCAAGCTCATCCATCTCAGCACGACTCATCGGCAACATTTTGGCCGTGCCAAAGCGTTTCGCCCAATATGGGCGATAAGTGTGGATGGGTTTGGCGAGATTGTTGGTGTAGATTTCCATTAAAAGCCCCTACCCAACTGCTGCGCTTGGTAATGCTGCGTTAAAAACACTCTCAAAATCCTCATTTATACCCCATAAATTCCGGTATTTTCGTGCGTTTTTGTCTTGCCTTACCTACGCTCGCTAGCTGTGTATGGGCTTTTTTCAAGCTGCGGATTATACGCATTTTTTATTTAATTACAAGGACTTATGCCAAGGATTTATGTGGTTTAAAAGTAAATTTTTGCGCCAAAAATGTACTAAAATTGCGTGCGGCAAGGTAACTGCAGCCAGCAATATCACCAACATGCGCAGCCATTGGTTTATATCTGTGGGTATGATATTGGTGGAAATTTGCAGCAAAACAAACACAATTAGAATGATTGTTAGCAGCGCAACCACCAACAACTTAAAATCATTCACATTAAACCCATGCCTCTGCAAGCCAATATCCATGCGGCTTCTGGCGGCATGCAATACGTCTCGTATATGCCTAAACGCATGATAAGCGGCAAAATACAGGGCAAATGCGAGCCAAATGGGCAACAACACGAAAGCCAGCCAAACAACAATCGTTTCAAAAATCGCAGACTTAAAACTGGCTTGCTTGTCGAAACTCCCAACTAAAAATAGGCCTGCAAGCATCACAACAACTGGCAACCAGGCCATTGCAATCACCGACCAAACCAGCCAAGCAATGTGCATCGTATCAGTCATACTCGTGATGTTATGCACAATGTCGTGCAGGCTTGCGCCTTGTAAAAAGAATGGGGCAGCCAAACTATTGGCGCCTAGCAAATAACGCTGCAAGCCTTTCTGTAGGTGGCTGGTGGCTGGTTTATCAAAACGTTGCGGCTCGCCAAAATGCCATATAGATAGCAATAACAAAATAGGCAATGCCAGCAATTCCACTTTTATTAGTAACAATATCAAGGCGCAAGCGGCTAATGCATAAGCCATTAAAAAACGTAGGTTTTTAAAAGCTGGCTGTGTAAATAAGACGATATCTAACATGCCGTGAAACATGCCAATACTCAACGTTAAAACAACAAAAAATAAAATTTGTAATTGCACATTAAACTGAAATAGTTGCTGCAAGGCAGCCATTAGCAACACTAAAGCCAGTAATAAAATTTGATGAAAATAAACGTGATTAAAATTAATGTGACGAAAATAAACATTATGTGGCATTATTTTTGTCCAAACAGCGAGTTTTTTCAAACAAGTGTTTCAACATCGGCCATGCGGGCAAAGCACGAATTACACTTAGCCTATCCCACCAATTGGCCTGCCCTGTTAAAAAGCGAATTAGCCGTGCTGGTTGGCAATTAGCAAACATGCGCACAAAATAATTGACGCCCATGGTCGGGTTTTTAGTTAAAAATGATAAAAATAGCGTATCCATCCATGCATCTATTTTATGGCGTTTAAATGCTGTCAGTGGCTGTTTATTTTTAATCAAATTGGCAAGTCGGCTGCTATCGGCCAGCGTTTCTAAAAACGCATAACCGGTTGCGGCGCGCGCGGTACCAGCGCGCGTACCAATATCAATAATCGGTACTTTATTAGCCGCGAGCGTTTTTTGATGCCCTGCAAGCCAATGCCAGAGCGGCTTCCAGCCTTGCTGCTTTGATGTTATTGCTGCTGTACGTAAAGCCAGGCTGCCAATTTCGGTATATTTCACCTCAAATTTCACATTAGGCCAGCGTGCTGCAATGTCAGCTTGCAGCTCTTCTGCGTAATCTTCATGCTGATGGTGTTGGCAAATCCAAGTAGTTTCCACCAAAGCTTCAGTGGCGCTGTAAGGCAACACATACATAAAATGAATACCATGTGAACTTCGCTTAAAATCCATTAAAATGACAGCATTTTCGTCAAACGTCAGCGATTGTGCTGTTAACTGTAAACCCATAAAATGTTGGGTTAAGTGCGTTTGCGCAATTTTTTCTTGCGGGCGTGAATCAAAAATTGCTTGCTTGACTAAAATTTCACTGCCGTTTTTTAATATGACTTTGGCGCGACTACCGCTTGCTGAGGGCGCTTCAACGCTCAACTTATCTACAGTCGCAGCTTGCCATAAACTGATATGCTGGCAAGCGGCAATTTTGTTTAATGCAGACGCATAAAAATCGTCGCTAGCAATACTGGCATACACATAATTATCTGCATTTTTTGAATCTACTTTGACTGTTTGCTTGGCATTTTGCACTTGCCAAGATTGCCACACTGCGCTTTCTGCATGGCTAAATGCATGCGGGCTTTGCCGCCAATAACTCCAAGTTTTATCGCGTGTGTAAGTTTGGCGCGGCTCGATAATGACAATGTTTAAATGCGCAAATTCTGCAGCACTTAATTCGGCCGCAAGCGATAAACCTGCTAAGCCGCCGCCCAAAATTGCAATGTCTACCGTTTGCATTTGCGTGGTCATGGCTTAACTAATATGTTTTTAAGCGCCGCTGCAATGCCCGAATTTACTGGCTTTTGGCGTGGTTGCTGCATTGCATTAAATAAAGTTTTTATCACCGCCAAGATGCCAATAATAGATTTTTGCCACAAACCCAAGCTCACTCTGCCCCGCCAATATTTTGCGGCGCCGCGGCTTAATATGGTTGCGCCAATAGCCCGATACATCGCACCTGCAGCGGCAATGCTTAACCTATTTCTTAGTGGAATATGCATGTAACCTTGCTGCGCAAACGCATAATATTCATCGGCCAACGCCAGCAATTTTTGTATAGCGGCAAAAATATTTTGTGTTTGCTGTGCATTTGGTTTCTGTAATATTTGTGGGCTTATATCACCCGCAAAAAAAGTAGTGGGTATGTATATGCGGCCACGCTGCGCGTCTTCAACCACATCGCGTGCAATATTGGTCATTTGCATGGCAATACCCAAGCTTACAGCATAAATTTCGGCACTTTGTGGCGCACCCAAAATCGGCCGCATCATTTGCCCAATGCTGCCCGCCACGCCATAGGCATAGTCTATTAACTCTTGCTTGGATGTGAGTTGTCGGGCATCGGCATCGCGCTGCTGGGCGTATAAAAAAACTTGCATGAGTTGATTTGAAATTGCATATTGTTGCAGCACACTTTGCATAGGCGCGCTGGCATTTTTATAAAACTTCTGCAAATCAAATTGCCTATTTTTTGTGTTATCAGCCAAATCGATGCCATCATCTACCATGCGCGCAAATGCATACAGCTCGCTAGCGGCTTGTCGGCTAGCAGGCGCCAGCAGCTTTGCCGCCAGCGCAAACGTTTTGCCGTGTTGCTGCATGATTTTTTGTGCACTATTTTGCATGATATTTAAGTATATTCTCTAATACTTTGGCCGACAGTAACACGCCTGGCACACCCGCGCCTGGGTGCGTATTAGCGCCAGTAAAATACAAGTTTTGTATGTTGGCTTTATTTTTGTATCTAAAATTAGCCGATTGAAAAAATGTCGGTTGTATGCCAAAACCCGCGCCTAAATGTGACGCTAAATCAGCCTCAAAATAGTTGGGCGTAATGTAAAAATCGTCCACTAATTCATTGGCTAAATTTGGCAAAACACGTTCTAGTTTTTTCATCAACTGCGCCTTTATAATGGGCGCTGCGGTTTCCCAATTAATATCTGCGCTTAAATTTGGCACTGGTACCAGCGCATAAAAGCTATCATGGTCTGCAGGGTGCGTTGGGTCGGTGGCTGCTGGCCGATGCAAATACACACTTAAATCGCCATCGAGTACTTTTTTGGTGAAAATATTGCCTAAGGTTTGGCGATATTCATGGCCAAACAAAATGGTGTGATGTTGTACGTTTTGATAGATTTTTTTGGTGGAAAAATACCACACAAATAAGCTCATGCTATGTTTATAACGGCCGTGTAACAATGGTTTTGCTGCCTCCTTAGTTATCCAGTTTTCATAGACAAAAACTGGGTCGCTATTGGTGACTATCAGGTCTGCATATAGCGTCTCGCCATTGGCTAGCTTAACCGCGGTTGCTACATTGTTCTCAATTACTAAACCCGTTATTTTCTGGTTAAACTGATATTGCACACCATGTCGTAAGCCGCAATCTAGCAGCGCTTGCACCATGGCGCGCATACCGCCTTGCGGATACCAAATGCCCCATTTGCGCTCTAAAAAATGAATCAGGCTGTAAATGCTAGTGGTGTTAAACGGGTTGCCGCCCACCAATAGCGGCTGAATACTAAAAGCGCGGCGCACCGCATCGTGCTTAAAAAACTTGGCCACGGTGTTATAAACGCTGCGGTCGGCGCGCAATTTAAGTAGCTGCGGCAAGGCACACAACATACTTAGCGCAGAAAATGGTTTGTCGCCATATTGCGTATAACCCACGTTAAAAATAGCCTCGGTATGCGCTAAAAATTTGGGGTAATTGTCAGCATCAGTTTGGCTAAACTTAGCAATCTGTTGCTGAATATTAGCAGTATCGCCACCGTAATCTAACTGTTGGCCATTTACAAATTGCATACGATACCAGGGTTTTACTGGCAACAGCTTCACATAATCGCTGAGCTTTTCTCCAAACAATGCAAACAGCTCCTCAAACAACACAGGCGCGGTTAATACCGTTGGCCCTGCGTCATACGCATAGTAACCATTATTATTTTGGCGTGTAAAGCCGCGTGCCCTGCCACCCGCATCTGGCAAGGCTTCTAGCACAGTGACTTGGTAACCCAGCGCGCGCAAACGCAATGCTGAGGCCAAGCCACCAAAACCAGCACCAACGATAATTGCAGTTTTTTGTTGGGCTTTCATACTTAATTATTTTTCATATCACTATTTTAATTGGCTGCCAATTTACGTAACTGTAAGACACAAAAAAGCCGCAAGATTCAATCATCTTGCGGCTTATTTTTTTAAGCGTTTAATCTCACATTAAATATCAGATAAAGCTTGGCGAATTTTTGCTTCTTTCATAAACTGTTGTACGGCAAATAAAGCCACCATACCAAAGCCCACTTTATTAAACAAATCGGCAATGTTATAAATCAACTCGCGCCAAACACGTAAACTTGGGTCGTTAGAGAATAACGTAATAATGTAACCTAGTGGGTAAATGGCCCAACCAATTAAAATAAATAATTTAAGTTTGGCTAAACCTTCTTGAATTGGGCCAAGCTTATCAGAACTGGCCTCAGTTACACTTGAATACAAAATAAACAGAATAAACATCCAAGCCAACATTGATACGCCAAACATGGCAAAACCAATTAAATTAAAATCGTTACCGTGACTGGAATTAATGGCGGTTTCGCCAATAAAGCCAAATAAAATCATAATGACATCGGCCACAATCACCAAAGTGGCGATGGATCTGCCGCGGTCATCGCTACCCAATAACTGTGGAAACTTCAATACAATCAATGGTGTTGTTACAATCCAGTCGATATAGCGCAGCACCGTTGGATATTGGCCATTTTTTAAAGTATCGGTACCAATGCCAAATTTGTAATTCATATAGCCATACATCATGGCCGCCATAAAACAATACACAGCCGATGTAGCTACCGACGATTGATACTCTACCGGCACGGCGCTTTTCATTAAACTAAAATAATACGCACCGCCTAACATAGCCAAAAATGCTGCTAAAAAGGTAAATTGTGTGGTCATAATTAAATCAAATTGCATGTTCACTTACTCCTTAAGTTTATTATTTAATACTTTGGTTTTTATTAAAGCGTTGATACATATGAAAATTTTGTTGCAAATGCTTCTGCTTTTTCAGCACTGGCATACATGCCGATAATTTTTTTTAAGCCCATCATCATGGCGAATAAATCCATGCCGTTTTCGCAACGTTGAATTTTAGAAACCACCATTTCAGCATCTTTACCCAATAACTGCATAATTTCGCGCGTCATATTATCGCGCGCCTCTAAAAAGCGGCTGCTAGTGTCGGCGCCAGACGTGGTATTTGCAAACGATGGCGCGGGGTTGGCTTGTTGCTGAGTTTTTTGTTGAACAGCTTGTTGAATAGTTTGCTGAAAAGCAGGCGAAGATTTAACTTGACTAGTAGCTTCCACATAGCCTTCATCTGACAACGCTGCCAGCACCATAACGACTTCTGGCAGGCTAGGGTTCAGCATTTGTATATCTTCGTCAGATTTACTGCCATCGACCAAAATAAGATAAGCGCGCAACCTAAGTTGTAAACCACTACTGCGCAGCGCGACTTCTTCTACACCCTTGAGTGTTTTTTTGTATAGTGTTGCCATAATTGCGATGTTAACCTTGTGTATTTATTTTATTTTTAGGAGTATCGTGATTTATTATGTAATGCGCTAACTATTAAACAATTATTTACAATGTTTATAAAATTTAGTTTATTTACAAACTGTTAGTACATAAAATTAAACTAACTTAACAACTATATCTTAAACTTAATTCTATGAAATCACAAAACACTTTTTTTAATACAGAAACTTTTTTAATTACAGGTCTCACATGCAAAAACTGTGCCGCAAAGGTTAAAACAACGCTGGCAGCGCAAAATATTGTGGCTGAAATTTCGGATGATTTAACAAAAATTAGTTTAAATGCCAATGAAATCAATATTGTAGACTTAAATATTGCGCTAAAAAAAGTAGGCAATTATGTCATTGTCGCGCAGGTAAATACACCTGAAATGGCTAAAAACGCCGTTGCACCGCCGCCACAAATTGTCATTAAACCAATGCAAGTTGACAATAGTGTCACATTTTTTAGCACCTACAAGCCCTTGATATTGGTGTTTGCCTATATTTTATTGGTATGTTTTGCGGTGGAATGGGTGAATGGCAGTTTTAACTTGCAGCGATTTATGCCAAATTTTATGGCAGGTTTTTTCTTAGTATTTTCATTTTTTAAACTGTTGGATTTGGCAGGGTTTGCTAGCAGCTACGCTATGTACGATGTGCTAGCCAAAAAAATTCCAGTTTATGGTTACATTTACCCTTTTATAGAGCTTGGGCTAGGCACCGCGTATCTATTGGCTTACAGGCCTGCTGTTATTAATGCAATTACCTTTGTTGTGATGGCTTTTTCTAGCATAGGCGTGATTTTAGCAGTGTTAAACAAGCAAAAAATAAAATGTGCTTGCCTTGGCACAGGTTTTAATTTGCCTATGACGACGGTGACGATTATTGAAGATTTGCTGATGGCCGCAATGGCGGCTTGGATGCTGATGTAAACCTAAATATTGCTAATTGTTGGATATTATCAAGTGCAATATAAAAAATAACTGTCGTCATTCAGAGCATAGCGAAGAATCCAGGTTTATATTGACCAAATACTGGATTCTTCGGCTAGATAAAACTTAGCCTCTGCATGACGAATTTGAACAATTATTGCTATGATTGAAACATGAGCAACGGTTATTATCAATTTGCAACAGGTCGCGTGGCGGCGATTGAGGGCGATTGCGAGTTCCCTCATTTGCAGCAAGCACTTAATGAGCCCAATGGTTTAATTGCTATTGGCGGCGATTTAAGCCCTGCACGATTATTAAGTGCTTATAAACAAGGTATATTCCCGTGGTTTAATGAAGGCGATCCAATCTGCTGGTACAGCCCAAACCCGCGCATGGTGCTGTACCCAAATGAATTGAAAATTAGCAAATCACTCGCCAAAATACTTAAAACTAATCATCAAAACAATCCTTTCGAAAGCCGCATCAATACTGCCTTCCAGGCCGTTATTAGCGCTTGCTGCAACACGCCGCGCCTAGATAAACATGGCGAAGTAGCAGGCACTTGGATTTCGCCCGATATGATTGCCGCCTATTGCCAATTACATCAACAAGGTTTTGCCGTGTCATCCGAAACTTGGTTGAATGGCCAATTAGTTGGCGGCTGTTATGGCGTAAAAATTGGCCGCATGTTTTATGGCGAAAGCATGTTTTACACGCAGCCCAATGCTTCTAAAATTGCTTTTGTAAATTTGGTTGAATGGCTTAAAAACCAACGGGTTGACTTAATAGATTGCCAAATGAAAACACCACTGTTAACAAGCTTTGGCGGGCGTGAGATTAGTCGCGATGAATTTAGTCAAATGCTAACAAAATTGGTAAACTAGTCAGTATGTTTTATCAAGCAGAATTTAAAATGAAGAATAAGGCGCACTGCACGCAGAAACCTACATATGACACCATGAGGATTTCGAGTACAGTGCAACGTAGTTATTCGTTTAAAGACTGTATAGAGAAAGCGTGCTGATATGTCGCTGCCCAATGAACCTGCCGTACACAAACTACAATTCTACGTAACCACCCCTTACGCTTGCGGCTATTTGCCGGGCAAATTAGCACAAAGTTTAATTGCCACACCGCATCATTTGGTCGATGCCAATATCTACAGCGGCTTGATACAACAAGGCTTTCGGCGCAGTGGCAAGTTTGCTTACCGGCCACACTGCGAAACCTGTAATGCCTGCGTGCCGACGCGGGTCATTTTAGATAAATTTGCCCCCACGCGCAGCCAAAAACGCGCTTTTAAACAACACAGCAATTTACGCGCACACATCATGCCACTGGGCTTTCATCAACAACATTTTGCGCTTTACGCCAGCTATCAACAAGCGCGCCATGCCGAGCCTGAAAATTTTAACCAAGATAAAGACGAGGCCGAACAATATCGCCAATTTTTGTGCCAAAGCAATGTTGAAAGCTTGATGGTTGAATTTAGAGATGCCAACAACGCGCTCAAAATCGTCAGCGTGGTAGATGTTGTGAATGATGGCGTATCGGCGGTTTACACGTTTTACGATACGTCTGAATCAAAAGCCAGCCTAGGCACGTACTCGATTATGTGGCAAACCGAATGGACAAAGATTTTAGGTTTGCCCTATTTATATTTAGGCTATTGGATAGCGACAAGCGAAAAAATGGCCTACAAACAAGCCTTTAAACCACAACAAAAACTAATAGATGGCGAGTGGATTTAAGTAGATTTAATCACTAAAATTTAAGCATCTTATTATGATGCTCTGCAAGCCGCATAGATATTGGCTTGTAGGGCATTGTTTTTTACTCGGCATATATTCATAGTTGCCATTGCACACCAAAGTTTAATGCGTGGCTGTTAAATGCATTTGCACCAAATGCACCTGTGTAGCCCGCATTAATACTAAAGCCATTTTGCATTTTGTAATCCACAGCAAAACCTGCGCTTAATAAATCTTGCGATGCACTTGTTAAATTAAAACGCTTGGCCATGCCTACGTTGTTGACAATGTTTTGGTTAAAATCTTCATTATTAACATGCTGAAATTGCAAATTAAAACTGGGGCTTAATGTTGCATTTTCTACAGCAACCAACGTAAATGCGTTTAACCCTACTGCAACAGCTTGGCTATTTATATTGGCTTTATCGTATGTTTGTGCGGCTGTGCCGCCCGATTCTTGATATCGATTTAATTGAATGTGTGTAAAAGTGGCGCTGGCATATGGCTGCAGGTTAACTGATTTAACTTGCATGACACCACTTAGGCTGATGTTAGCGTAGCTACTATTTCCATCACGGTTTGCCTTTAATTGCTGACTTGCAATTTCTCGTTTTAAGTCAATGGATAAATCGCCATAACCCACTTGCGCATCAATAAACCAATGTTGTATTGGTTGAAAGCTGCCATAAATGCTCACGCTAGCTTGGTGACTATTCAGTTTTTCATCTGTATTGTGCGTGCGGTTAACACCATAACCAAGCAATGCGCCCAAAACTAATTGCGGATTTGCCTGATAATCGATACCAACGCTAATGTATTTTTGATTAAATTGTTGGCGCTGTTGCTTCGCATCAAAATCGCCCAGTGCAATATTGGTATCTGCCCAAAGATTGATGCCTGCAATATGTTTATTGGGCGACGTATCTGTTGCAGTCATGGCATTGTTACTGGCCAACTGTATGGGTGCGGCATTTGCCAATTGTTGGTTTGCATCTTTATCAGCATGCAAGCTTAATAAATGCTTTTGCACAAACTGTATATTGGATTGCGTCAGTTGTTGCGCTGCATAAGCTTGTGCAATAAGCTGATTTTGGCCTGTAAATGTTAAATTTGATGCAACATCTGTCTTCAGTTTTAAAATTAGACTATCTTCTTTGACAATGTTGTAATCACCTATCGTTCTGCCATCTTCAAGCAAGGTGCCTGCAAAAAAAAGTATCTGTCGATTCGCGGCAATGCCTTCTTTATCTTGAACTTTTTGCTTAATATTTTCAACAGAATCTGACACTTCAACATCTAGCGTAATCGTTTTTCCAGTTGGTATCTTTATAAATAACTGAAAAGCAAATACGCTACTGGTGAACATAGTCAAACTAACAAAAATACTAAAAACAAAGCGTTTACTCGATAAAAAATGCATCATTTTGTGATTATATAATTTTAATTTTAAGCTTCCTATTTTAAGTCAAAGAATTAGCGCAATCAAACGCTATTAATTGTCAAATTAAAGCATTAATTTGCGCCATCTTATTTGAATGCTCTGCAAGCCAACATCTATGCGGCTTGCAGGGCATTATTTTTTGCTCGGTATTAAAACTAGGCTTAATTATAACAATTTAGTGCTTAATTATTTATGCGTAAATTGAATTATTTGCACAGTTTAAAGTCTTGGTAGTGTTAATATATTATTACAATTTGTTACAGTTTTATAAAATTCTGTAACACTTGTAAAATAGATACACTCAACACTCTTTTGAGCAATCTTTATTAATAATACAAATTATGTATATTTTTAAAATGACAACGAGGAGAATCAAAATGGTTAAAACTTCAGTCTCGAGCCTGATGGGGAAGACTTTAGCAGCAATTGGGTTATTTGCAGTGAGCTTGCCAACAATAGCAGCAGAGGCAATGGTATTAAAGTCGGATGATTTTGTGGGTATTTCGTTTTGGTTAATTTCAATGGCCTTGGTTGCATCCACGGCCTTTTTCTTTTTAGAGCGCGACCGCGTTGCAGGCAAATGGAAAACGTCTTTAACCGTATCTGGCTTGGTAACATTAGTCGCCGCAGTGCATTACTTTTACATGCGCGATGTGTGGGTGGCAACGGGCGATACGCCAACGGTTTATCGCTATATCGATTGGCTAATTACAGTGCCATTGCTGATGATTGAGTTTTACTTGATTTTATCGGCCATTGCAAAAGTACCAGGCGGCGTATTTTGGCGCTTGCTCATTGGTACTTTGGTGATGTTGGTAGGCGGTTATTTGGGTGAGGCAGGTTACATGGCAGTTTGGCCAGCGTTTATTATTGGTATGCTGGGCTGGTTTTATATTCTGTACGAAATTTTTGCTGGCCAAGCCAGCAAAATTAATGCCACACAAGCACCTGCCAGCGTGCAATCTGCATTTAACACCATGCGCTGGATTGTGACAATTGGTTGGGCAATTTATCCATTAGGCTATTTCTTAGGCTACTTAACAGGTGCCGACCCAAAAGAAAGCGCTGGTATGTTAAATATTGTGTACAACTTGGCCGATGTATTAAACAAAATTGCCTTTGGTTTAATTATTTGGAGCGTGGCAGTATCTGAAACAAATAGAGAAAAAGCTTAGTCTTTTAAAAGCTTACTTTTAATTAAAACGCGTCTTTTCAAAGACGCGTTTTTTATTATGTCGCGTTTTTTATTTGATCTATACTCTGCATTATGAACATCACTTACCCACTGACCATTTATTACGATGCCAGCTGCCCACTTTGTAAGGCAGAGATGGAAACCATTAAAGAAACGGATTTTGAAAACAAGCTGATTTTGGTGGATTGCTCTGCAGATAGTTTCAATGAGCCGGCGTTTTGCCCAACAAATAAAGCCGACATGATGGAACGCATACACGCACAAGATGCGTCTGGCCAATGGCTTAAAGGTGTGCATGTGTTTGAGGCTGCTTATGCAGCGGCAGGTTTTAAGCGTTTAAGCCAATTTTGGGGCAGTAAAACGTTGCGGCCAATATTAAGCCGCGCTAACCCAATCATTGCTGATAACCGGCATTGGTTAAGCAAAACGCCACTGCCCAATTTGTTGAATAAATTACTGCGCATGTGCGCGCCAAGCTAGCGAAAATTTTGCAGCGCAAAATGCTACAATCACGTTTTATTGCGTTTAAAGCTTTTGTTTGTGAAAAAACTGGTGATATTTGGTGTGGGCCTAATTGGTGGCTCGGTTGCGCTGGCGCTTAAAAAAGCGGGCCAGTTGAATAATACAGCCACGCATATTGTGGGCGTAGGCCGCAGCCAAAATAGCTTACAACAAGCGCTGGATTTAGGCGTAATCGATAGTGCTTGCGATAGTCTGGAAGCCAACATCCATGCGGATTCTAGCCTTGCCAAAACAATAACCGATGCCGATTTAATTTTAATTGCGGCACCTGTTGCGCAAACCAAAGCGATTTTAAAAAGTATAAAACCCCATTTACAAGCAAATACAGTGATTACCGACGCGGGTAGTACCAAGGGCGATGTGCTGACCAGCGCAAAAGAAATTTTGGGCGAACAATTTAACCAATTTGTTGGCGGCCACCCGATTGCAGGTGCTGAAAAATCTGGCGTTGCGGCAGCAAAAGCCGATTTATTTATCGGTAAAAATGTGGTGTTAACGCCTAGTATTAATAACGATGCTCTGCAAGCTAATAGCAGCGCGGCTTCCAGAGCATCCAATATCGCTCGTGTAACTGAAATGTGGCAAGCCTGTGGTGCAAACGTCGCAGAAATGAGCGCGGCGGAACATGACAGCATTTTTGCGGCAGTCAGCCATTTGCCACATTTATTGGCATTTGCTTTGGTTGATGACTTGGCTTCGCGCCCCAACGCCGAACAATTATTTAGCTTTGCCGCCAGCGGCTTTAGAGATTTTACCCGTATTGCTGGCAGCCACCCCGAGATGTGGCGCGACATTTCACTTGCCAACAAAACGGCTTTACTAAGCGAAATAACGGCTTTTGAAAATGAATTAAGTCAATTAAAACAACTGCTTAACAGCGGTAATGGTGCTGGCTTGCAAGCACTGTTTGAGCGCGCCAGTGTGGCGCGAAATGCTTGGGGTAAAAACCAATAAATCTCCCTCTCCCGCGCGCCGCGCACCCTCTCCCGCTTGCGGGCGAGGGGAAGTAGCAACATGGTGCGCTGTTAGCCCCTCTCCCCGTAAACGGGAGAAGGGTTGGGGAGAGGGGCTATAACGAATTAAATAGAAATTATTGAGTAAAATGGAACAACTACATCTACCCGCTTCAAACAGCGCCCAAGGCAACATCACCTTGCCAGGCAGCAAAAGCATCTCTAACCGCACATTATTGTTGGCTGCGCTAGCTAGCGGTACTACAGAAATCCGTGATTTATTGGTAAGTGACGATACTGCGCGCATGTTAGAAGCGTTAGCAACACTGGGCGTTAAATGTGAAAAATTTGCCGAAAATGCCTGGCGTGTGACGGGCTGCAATGGCCAGTTTCAAAATAAAGGCACTGCTAATAAAACGGCTGACCTTTTTCTTGGCAATGCGGGCACTGCTTTTCGCCCCTTAACCGCCGCACTGGCATTATCAAATGGCCATTACACACTTACAGGTGTGGCGCGCATGCACGAGCGCCCGATTGGTGATTTGATTGATGCGCTTAGGCTAGCCGGCGCGAATATTGAGTATTTACAAAACGAAGGTTTTCCGCCTTTACGTATATTGCCACCCTCTCGCCTCAAGGTAGAGAGCACTATTAAAATCCGTGGCGATGTTTCTAGCCAATTTTTAACCGCATTGTTAATGGCGCTGCCGCTAACCAAACAACAAGCCACCATTGAAGTGGTTGGTGAGTTAATCTCTAAACCTTATATAGAAATTACGCTTAATTTAATGGCGAAATTTGGTGTGCATGTGCTTAGAGACTGTTGGCAAAGTTTTACCATTGCTGCCAATTCGAGTTATGTTTCTCCAAAACAAATTTTTGTAGAAGGCGATGCCTCAAGCGCCTCGTATTTCTTGGCTGCTGGCGCAATTGGTGGCAAAGTCACTGTTGAAGGCTTAGGTGAAAACAGCATTCAAGGTGACATCAAATTTGCTGAAGCCTTAAAACTAATGGGTGCAAATATTGCATATGGTGCGAATAATGTATGCTCTGAAAGGCGCATAGATATTGGCTTGCATGCCATTGATTTAGACTGCAACCATATCCCCGATGCAGCCATGACGCTAGCAATAATGGCTTTATTCGCCAATGGCACGACAACGCTTAGAAACATTGCCAGTTGGCGCGTTAAAGAGACAGATCGCATTGCCGCCATGGCGACCGAGCTGCGCAAAGTGGGCGCGATTGTTGAGGAAGGCGCGGACTATATTAAAATCACGCCACCTGCCCAGCTAACACCCAACGCAGTAATTGACACGTATGACGATCACCGCATGGCGATGTGTTTTTCGCTTGTTAGCTTAGGTGGCGTGCCAATTACCATTAACGACCCTAAATGCGTTGCAAAAACATTCCCAAACTATTTTGAAGAATTTGCAAAAATTGTCAGCTAAATCAAACACTTTGGCCAACATTTCTGTCATCGCCCCAGTAATAGCAATAGACGGCCCTTCTGCCAGCGGCAAAGGCACGGTTGCGCAATTAGTGGCGCAGCAATTAGGTTTTCATTATTTAGATTCTGGTGCTTTGTATCGTATTGTGGCATTGGCTGCAAGGCGCATGGATATTGGCTGGCAGGCGGGTGACTTATTAGGTGAATTAGCCTCAAAGTTAACTATTCAGTTTAAAAATGGTGACATTTACCTAAATAACGATTTAATTACCGAGCAAATACGTAGCGAAGAAATGGGCCGCGGCGCAAGTGAGGTGGCGGTGCACAAGGCCGTGCGTGCCGCTTTGCTAAATTTACAACACAGTTTTCGCCTAGCGCCAGGTTTAGTGGCCGATGGCCGCGATATGGCCAGTGTGGTATTCCCCGATGCTGCACTTAAAATATTCCTTACCGCTAGTACAGAAATACGTGCCGAGCGCAGATATAAACAATTAATAGCCAATCAGCTCAAAAACAATGGCTTGGCTGCCGATTACGCGCAAATTTTGGCCGATTTACAACAGCGCGATTTGCGCGATAGCGCACGCAGCGCATCACCGCTAATACAAACGCCAGACGCGCTTTTGTTAGATACCAACCAGCGCAACATTCTGCAAGCGGTGGATTTTGTTATAAACGCCTACAAAAAACTTGCATAATTTTTAACAAAAATTGATTTAAGTCATTGAACATAAGCTATTTTTTGTGTAATATGCATGATTCGTGTTGTGCTAAATATTAGGTACAACGTTTAATTAACTGCCCCGCTGCTAGGCGGGAACGCTTCAATAAACTAATTATTTAAGCAAATTTTTTAGGTATCTTTAATTTAATGGCTTCTACTTCTAAATCAACTCCATCTTCAATGGAATCTTTCGCCGCGCTTTTTGAAGAAAGCTTAGCGCGCCAAGAAATGCGCTCTGGCGAGGTAATTACCGCAGAGGTAATTTTAATCGATAGCGATCATGTTACTGTCAACGCTGGCTTGAAATCTGAAAGCTGGATTGACGTTGCAGAGTTTAAAAACGCTGCTGGCGAAGTCGAGGTTGCCGTTGGCGACTTTGTAAAAGTATGTATTGAAAAGCTGGAAGATGGCTTTGGTAACACCCAATTATCTCGCGAAAAAGCCAAAAAAATGCAAGCTTGGCTAGATTTAGAAGATGCCATGAACGAAGGCTTAGTAGTTAAAGGCTTTGTTAGCGGTAAAGTTAAAGGCGGCTTACGCGTTGCAGTTAACGGCATTATGGCTTTCCTACCAGGTTCTTTGGTAGATGTGCGCCCAGTAAAAGACACCACCCCATTCGAAAACAAAGAATGGGATTTCAAAGTGATTAAATTAGACCGCAAACGTAACAATATCGTGGTTTCTCGCCGTGCAGTGATGGAAGTTTCTGCTGGTGCTGACCGTGAAGCTTTAATGGGTTCATTAGTTGAAGGCGCAACCGTTAAAGGTATTGTTAAAAATATTACTGATTATGGCGCATTCGTTGATTTGGGCGGCATTGATGGCTTATTGCATATTACCGATTTAGCTTGGCGTCGTGTTAAGCACCCATCAGAAGTGTTAACAGTAGGTGAAGAAGTTGAAGCCAAAATCTTGAAATTTGATCAAGAGAAAAACCGCGTTTCACTCGGCATTAAACAATTAGGCGACGACCCATGGGTTGCCCTAACACGCCGTTACCCAGTAAGCACACGCTTATTTGGTAAAGTGTCAAATATTACAGACTATGGCGCATTCGTTGAAGTAGAGCCAGGCATTGAAGGTTTAGTGCACGTTTCTGAAATGGATTGGACTAACAAAAATATTCACCCAGGTAAAATTGCACAATTGGGTGACGAAGTTGAAGTGATGATTTTAGAGATTGATGAAGATCGTCGTCGTTTATCACTAGGCATGAAACAATGTAAAGCCAACCCTTGGGATGATTTCTCTGCAACGCATGCTAAAGGCGACAAAGTTTCTGGTCAAATTAAATCGATTACTGATTTTGGCGTGTTTATTGGCTTGCCAGGCGGCATTGATGGCTTAGTACATTTATCGGATTTATCATGGTCTGCCACTGGCGAAGAGGCGATTCGTAACTTTAAAAAAGGTGACGAGCTTAACGCAGTTATTTTAGCCATTGATGTGGAAAAAGAACGTATTTCATTGGGTGTAAAACAGCTAACGGATGACCCATCTGGCGCGACTGCTTCTGTTTCATCAGATGAAAAAGCGGCAAAACCAAAAGCGAAACCAGCCAAAACTAAAGCAGAAGCTCCTTCTGCCGAAGAAGCGGCAGCGGCATCTGGCTCTACCAACCTTGGCGCATTATTAAAAGCTAAAATGGATAGCAAGAAATAAGCTAGTTAGTAAAAACTACAGCAATTATTTATAAATTAGATAAAACGATAAGGCAGTACAAGCCATGACAAAATCTGAACTCATTAATCTACTTGCAGAGCGTTTTCCTCAACTGGTAGTAAAAGATGCAGAGTTATCTGTTAAAGCCATTTTAGATGCAATGACGGATAATTTATCGACTGGTGAGCGCATTGAGATTCGTGGCTTTGGCAGCTTTAGTTTAAATTATCGTCCACCACGTTTGGGTCGCAACCCAAAAACGGGTAGTAAAGTGCAAGTACCTGCTAAGCATGTACCACACTTTAAAGCCGGTAAAGAGCTGCGTGACCGCGTAGATTCTGCTGTTTAATAAATTGTTTGTATTAAAAAGGCGCTTGCTTCAAGCGCCTTTTTTTATGCTTTATTAACCGTGCTTTTTAGAATAATTAGCCAGTGCGTGCAAGCGCAGGTAAAATACAAAATAATTTAAAATGTATTTATTAAAAACGAAGGTATATGTCGATAGAATTTGAATATTGGTGGCTGCTAATTTTGCCCCTGTTTTTTATACTGGGCTGGATAGCTGCGCGTGTCGATATTAAACAGCTGATTGCAGAATCAACCACCCTGCCCGCCGCTTATTTTAAAGGCTTAAATTTTTTAATTAGCGATCAGCACGCTAAAGCAGTAGAAGCTTTTAGCGAGGCGGTGCAGGCCAACACCGATTCGCTTGAGCTACATTTTGCACTGGGCAGCTTATTTAGGCGCACGGGCGAAACTGACCGCGCCATTAATATGCACCTGAGTTTATTAGCAAAAAAAGAGCTCACGCCAAATCAAAAAAGTGCGGTAAAAGCCGAGCTAGCGCAAGATTACCTAAAAGCAGGTTTGTATGACCGCGCCGAGGAGTTATTTAAAGGTTTAGATGATACGCGCTATCAACAGCCTGCTTTAAATGCGCTGTTAGAAATTTATGTGCGCGAGCGTGAATGGGCACAAGCGATAACCACAGCCACCGAGCTAGAACGCTTATCTGGCGTGCCTTTTAGGGTAGAAATTGCGCAATATTATTGTGAGCTAGCCATGAATGCCATTATTGCGCAGCAACAAGATAGCGCGCGCAATCATCTTAACGCTGCCCTAGATGCCAATAAAAACTGTGTGCGCGCCAACGTATTACTGGGTGATGTAGAGGCGATACAAGGCGCGCACCAAGCCGCCATTTCACATTGGAAGCGCATAGAGTATCAACAGCCAGAATATTTGGGCTTGGTTGCCAATAAAATGCTTAAAAGTTACCGTGCGCTTGAACCTGAAAATGGCGGCCAACTAAAACAGGGCTTAGTGCAGTTAAATAGCTATTTAGAAACGTATAAATTACCTTCTTTAATGTCCGCTTTGTATGAGGCCACCCTGGCAGAAGAAGGCGCAGAAAAAGCCGCCAAACTGGCTAGAAATGAGCTAATACGCCAACCCAGCTTAACCACGCTAGATCAACTGCTGCAAGCGCGCGCCATGGCGGATGAAAATAAAAAACAAAGCAATAATCAAGATATTCAACTGATGCAGCAAACGGTGCGCAATGCCATTGGTAATCGCGCTGCTTATCACTGTAATCAATGCGGTTTTCGTGCTAAACAGCATCACTGGCAATGCCCCGCTTGCAATGCGTGGGAATCACTACCTGCCGAGCCAGTAGAGGCGATTGCGCGTGAAATGACCATTAAGAAAATTAAATAAGCAGATGTCAGATTCTAAAATACACGATTCTAAAGTTCTAGATTCTAAAGTTCTAGATTCTAAAATTCTAGATTCTAAAATAATTGTTGCGTTAGATTATGCCGATGCAGGCAGCGCACTCAACCTAGTGAATCAGCTAGACCCAAGTTTATGCAAACTTAAGGTGGGTAAAGAGCTATTTACAGCAGCTGGGCCACAATTGGTAGAAAAGTTAATAGCAAGAAACTTTGCTGTTTTTTTAGATTTAAAATTTCATGATATTCCCACCACCGTTAAAAAAGCCTGCCAAGCCGCCAGCAACTTAGGCGTGTGGATGCTAAATGTGCATGCTTGTGGTGGCAGCACCATGATGCAAGCCGCTGCAGAGGGCGTGGATATTGGCTCGCAGGGCAGTACAAAAAAACCTTTATTAATTGCGGTGACAGTTTTAACAAGCATGAACCAAGCCAGCCTGAATGAAATTGGCATTGCAGAAACAGTAGAAAATCAAGTACTCAAATTAGCCAAACTGACTAAGCTAGCGGGCTTGCAAGGCGTGGTATGTTCAGCGATGGAAGCGCAATTGCTTAAACAGCACTTGTCTGGCAATTTCTTACTGGTTACGCCAGGCATACGTCCTGCCAGCAGCAGTTTAGACGACCAAAGCCGCGTATTAACACCAACACAAGCACTGAATATGGGCGCCAGTTATTTAGTGGTTGGCAGGCCAATTACGCAAGCGGCTAACCCAATTGAGGCTTTAATCAACATTAACCAAGAGATTTCCAGCTTATTGTAGGTAAAAGTCAACCAAAGCAGTACACTAGCGTTTTTACAACAGCTTGACAACAGCACACTACAATACTTAAACACTCTGGGAGACACACAATGAAAAAATTACTCATCGCACTATTAGCCACGCTTGCACTTAGCTTTAACACATTTGGCTTTAATGCATTTGCCGCCGTTAACTTAAACACCGCTACTCAAGAAGAGCTAGAAACACTAGATGGTATTGGCCCAGTTAAAGCAGCTGCCATTATCGATTATCGCAAAAAAAATGGTGGCTTTAAATCGGTAGATGAACTAGAAAAAGTAGACGGCGTAGGCGAAGTTACCTTGCAAAGTGTACGTAAAGATGTTTCTGTAAGTGGCAGAACCACAGTGACAACACCAGCTGCTAAACCAGCTAATGATAAACCAGCCAAAGAGACGAAAAAAGATATGCCGGCCAAAGCTGACAAACCAGCTAAAGAAATGAAGGCTGACAAACCAGCTAAAGAAATGAAGGCAGAAAAAGAAATGAAAGCTGACAAGCCTGCAAAAGCAGAAAAACCAGCTAAAGAAGAAAAAGCAATAAAAGAAGATAAACCTGCAAAAGAAGCTAAAGAGAAAAAAGACACTAAAGCCGATGATGCTGATAAAGAAGCAAAAAAAGCAGCCGCTGCTGAGAAAAAAGCGGCTAAAAAAGCCGAAGCAGATAAAAAAGCAGCTGACAAAAAAGCAGCAGCAGCAGATAAAAAAGCCGCCAAAAAAGCCGAGGCTGATAAAAAAGCCGCTGCTAAAAAAGCTGAATAGTCTTAACACCAAGCAAAAAAGCCCGCACATGCGGGCTTTTTATTTGGCATTATTTTTAGCACACAGAACAACGTAAACTTACCTGCAAATTCTAAAGTAATACATAATTGTGGTCACCTAACTCATTATTATGTATACTTTTTATAAGTTTAATACTGCTAGCTAATCATCATTAATAATAAAGCAAATTAGGGAAACCTCATGCAAAAAGAGACGCACTCCGTTGAAAATATTGCACACAATAGCGACATTAATAGCCTATTAAAGACCTTAATTACCGCATTAAGCACACAATTGGTGGCAGCCGAAGCTGAACTGACGCAAGTCAAAAAATTAATGGATGGGGCTATAGAGGAGATTGTTGATAGTTTTATTAGTTTAGAAGCCAGCACGCGCATTGCCCAAAACATCGTGACACAAATCATTGCTAAAGAATCTAACGCATTAGATGAATTAAACCCATTTCGTGATAAACATCAGCAAACTGCGCAACTTTTAAAACAAAGTGCTGCTGCACTCAGTAGCTTAATGCATGACGCCATGCGGCACGAGGCCAATTGCAAAAAACTACTCGGTTTTGCAGCGGGTACTGCCAACTTAACACTAGTGGATGAATTGCAACATGCTAGCCAACAACTGGTGGCAGAAACAAAAATAGTGGCAGCAAATGTCACTGAAATTATTACTGAAAACAAGCACAATATTGCCATGGTGGCAGAAGAAGTGGCTAAAACCACCGCTCAAATTGATAAAGATGTACAAACCGCAGTTAAATCACTGCAGTTTCAAGATATGGCATCGCAACTGATTGTGCAGAGCGTAGCGCGTCAAAAAATGATGCTTAGACTTCTGAACACGATTGAAAAAAGCCTTCCCAACGATAACCACAATAATAAAGATCAACATTGGCCAACACAATTGGCAGAAATAGAAGAAGCATTACAACAAATGAACAAAGTGCGAATGAAAGCATTTAATGTAGATGCAGGTAGCGTAGAGCTATTTTAAAAACTGACACATGGAGTAAATAAATGGCTAAAAAAATATTGGCAGTAGATGATTCAATTTCAATGCGTCAAATGATCTCTTTTACTTTACGTGAAGCAGGTTATGAAGTGACCGAGGCGGTGGATGGGCAAGACGCTATTAACAAAGCCAGCAGACAAGGCTTTGATTTAATTTTTACCGACCAAAATATGCCCAATATAGATGGTTTAACCTTAATCCAAATGCTGCGTGATTTGGATGAGCATCAGACAACGCCTATTTTAATGCTAACGACAGAAGCATCGGATGAGATGAAAAAAATGGGACGTGCTGCAGGCGCCACGGGCTGGCTAGTTAAGCCGTTTGATCCGCAAAAGCTATTAGATGTTGTTAAGAAAGTACTGGGTTAATGCTTATTTATGGCCATTGACCTAAGCCAGTTTTACCAAGTATTTTTTGAGGAAAGCAAAGAGCATTTGCAAGCTTTTGAGCAGCTTTTGCTCAACATCAATGTAAAAAATCCTGATGATAATCAACTAAACGCCATATTCCGTGCCGCACATTCTATTAAAGGCGGCAGTGCAACGTTTGGCTTTAGTGATATTACCGCCGTTACGCATGTGCTAGAAAGCCTGTTAGACAAACTACGCAAAAAAGAATTAGTGCTGCAAACGGAAATGATTGATGTATGTTTGCAAACGGCAGATGTGATAAAAGCGCAGTTGCAAGGCCATGTGGATGGCCAGCCTGCCAACGCTAGCATTGCCGATGCAGTCAGCAAAAAATTAATGCTGTTTAACGGCCAAGCAGTTTCGCAAAATAGCAATGCAAGCAATACCGAATTAGATGACGGATTTGGCTTTTTTGATCATGCAGTTACTGCAGACAATAAAACAAATCAAGATGACGATTTTGGCTTATTTGAGCCATTAGCAATAGCGAATAAACCCAAAATAAACAAGCCAGCCAAGCCTGAAAAAATTGCCGAAAATAGGCGTGCAGCCAAAGCCATGGATAGACGTTCTAGCGACAGGCTTGCAACAGACGGCATTGCGGAAAACAGCTCAATACGGGTTGATGTAGGCAAAGTTGACCAATTGATTAACCTAATTGGCGAGCTAGTGATTACTGAGGCCATGTTAATGCAAAGCCTGTCCGATTTACCCGCCAATATACTAGAAAATATGAGCACAAGCATTTCGCAGCTCACGCGCAATACGCGCGACTTGCAAGAGGCAATAATGTCGGTGCGCATGATGCCAATTAGCAATTTATTTGTACGCTTTCCGCGTTTGGTGCGCGATTTAGCTGGCCAGCTAAAAAAAGAAGTGCAATTGATTACCTTGGGCGAAGAAACCGAGCTAGACAAAGTGCTAATAGAAAAAATTGCCGACCCGCTTACACACTTAATTCGTAACAGTCTCGATCACGGCATTGAAAGCCCCAAACAGCGCAAAGCATTGGGTAAGCCTGAGGGTGGCACCATTATACTTTCTGCCATGCACCAAGGTGGCAATATTATGATTGAGGTGGCAGATGATGGCGTCGGCCTAAACAGCGCGCTTATCATCGAAAAAGCCAAACAACGTGGCATTGCAATACCCAGCAGCATAACCGATGACAGTTTATGGGAGATTATTTGCCAACCAGGCTTTTCTACAGCAAAAAATGTCACGGATATTTCTGGCCGTGGCGTGGGCATGGACGTGGTGAATCGCAACATTACAGAAATGGGCGGACAAATTCAGGTAATGAGCAACGCAGGCAAAGGCTGTACTTTTAGCATTCAATTGCCGCTTACGCTAGCAATTGTCGATGGCATGATTGTGTCGCTGGGCGAAAATTTATATGTCATCCCGCTCAATGCTATTATCGAAACCATACAACCGCAACTAGATCAACTAAAAAGCATGACGGGTGGCGGCAATATGGTTCTCACACGCGATGAATATATTCCAATTATTGCTATGCATTTGGCGTTTAATACGCCAACCCAAATTACCGATTTATGCAAAGGCATGTTGGTGATTGTAGAATCGCACGGCAAAAAGGCGGCACTATTTTTAGATGATTTAGTTGGCCAACAACAAGTTGTGATTAAAAACTTAGAAACCAATTTCCGTAAAGTCAACGGTATATCGGCTGCTACCATTTTAGGCAGCGGCAAAGTCGCCTTAATTATTGATGTGCCCGCCATGATAAAAATTGGCCAAAATATCAGCGCACAAACCAAAACCCCTGTAGCAGCCAGCCTACATGCGGCACATGGATATTAAACATGGAGATTAAACATGGTAGCCATTAGACAAGCAATTGACACCAATACTGAAGAATTTTTAACGTTTACTTTAGGCACAGAAACTTACGGTATTGAGATTTTAAAAGTACAAGAAATTCGCAGCTTTGAGCCCGCCACTAAAATCGCCAACACGCCAGATTTTATTAAAGGCGTCATTAATTTACGTGGCAATATTGTGCCCATACTAGATTTACGCATACGCTTTAAACTAGCAGAGGTTGCCTACAACGATTTTACCGTGGTCATCATACTTAACTTAGATCAACGTACTATTGGCATTGTGGTCGATAGCGTGTCAGATGTGCTGGCGCTAAATCCAGACCAAATTAGCCCTGTGCCCGATTTAGTAGCAAGTATAGACACCAAATATTTATTGGGTTTAGCCACTAAAGATGAGCAAATGCTGATTTTGTTGAACATAGAGCAATTGATGTCTAGCCAAGAAATGGCGCTGGTAGACGCCAGCGATAATGCTACTCAATAACGGGTTTAATACTAACTAATAAATAAAATTTGCACCTAAAATTTAAGGCATATCCATGAAAAAATCATTTAATCTTCGCAATTCTGCCATTACTTTAATGACAATTTTAATTCTGATTGCCGTTGTCAATGTCATCATCAGCTGGCGCATCACCAATACGCTGGCGCAATTTCAAGTAAAAACCTCACAATTAGATAATGTGGCAATTAATGGCAACAATTTAAAATTTCAAGTGATACAAATTCAACAATTTTTAACTGACGTAGCTGCAACAGGTGATAAAGATGCGTTAAAAGATGCTAAAGAATATTTAAACAGCGCAAATAAAACGTTAGATGACATTGTAAAAATAATGCCAGAAACCAAAGTAGCGGTTGAAGATATACGCACTAAATTACAAGAATTTAATAGCACCGGCATTGAAATGGCAGAAACTTATTTAAGCAAAGGTCAAAAAGCAGGCAACACCATTATGAAACAACCAGTCTATGGTTTTGATGACCGCGCCTTAACATTAACTACCACTATGCAAAATTTAATTGTGCCTTTTGAAAACGAAAACGATAACCTTAAATTAGCATGGACAAAAAAACGTAATCAATTTAAAAACATCCTATTTGCCCAAAATATCTTCTCTGTATTAGCTTTTATCACTACTTTGTTTTTTATTGGGCGCAAACTATTTAAAACCTTGGGTGGCGAGCCTGCTGACATGCTAGCGGTAGCTAGCAACATTGCAGATGGTAATTTAGCAGAAAACATCACCGTGAAAGCAGACGATAAATCTAGTTTAATTGCCACCTTTAGCCACATGCAAACCAACCTACGCAGCCTCATCTCACAAATTCAAATCTCGGCTGACTCTATTAGCACTGGCGCCCAACAAATCTCTGCTGGCAATATCGATTTATCACAACGTACTGAAGAACA
>JANOYU010000037.1:0-24014 GCA_031429035.1 Methylophilaceae bacterium | reverse complement strand
CGGGTAAATTTCATTCGTTGTTAAGCCTTCTGGCTCGAGGAAAATTTGATGCGATTCTTTATCGGCAAAGCGATGAATTTTATCTTCTACGCTTGGGCAATAACGCGGCCCAACGCCTTCAATCACACCCGTGTACATGGGTGAGCGATCTAAACCGCTGCGAATAATGTCATGCGTGCGTTCATTGGTATGCGTAATCCAACACGGCACTTGTGCTGGGTGTTGCGCTGCGCTACCCATAAATGAGAATATTGGCACAGGGTTATCGCCAGGCTGTTCCTGCATCACAGAATAGTTAATGGTACGACCGTCAATTCGCGGTGGCGTGCCAGTTTTAAGGCGGCCTGCGGGTAAGCCAATTTCACGCAATCGCGCTGCAAGCGATATGGCAGGCGGGTCGCCAGCACGGCCAGCGCTGTAGTTTTGCAGCCCTACATGAATCAAGCCGCCTAAAAACGTGCCTGCTGTTAGCACCACCGATTTAGCATTAAAGCGTAAGCCAATTTGCGTAACTACGCCAGTGGCGCGGTCACCTTCCAAAATAATGTCATCTACCGCTTGTTGAAATAGCCATAAATTGGGTTGATTCTCAAGCTTATGGCGAATGGCAGCTTTGTACAAAATACGGTCTGCTTGCGCTCGCGTGGCACGCACTGCAGGGCCTTTGCTTGAATTTAAAATACGAAATTGTATGCCGCCTTCATCTGTCGCTGCCGCCATGGCACCGCCCAGCGCATCAATCTCTTTCACTAAATGGCCTTTACCGATGCCGCCAATACTTGGGTTGCATGACATTTGACCTAACGTTTCGATGTTGTGCGTGAGCAATAAGGTTTTTTGCCCCATGCGAGCAGCCGCCAACGCGGCCTCGGTGCCCGCATGGCCACCGCCAACGACAATTACATCAAAAATACTAGGGTAGTTCATGGTAAAAATTCATGGTTTATATACAAGTTTTTCAAAAAAAGCTTACATAACAAAGAGCTGAAAGTTTAACGCAAACTAGCATTTAAGTCATTTAAAACTAAAATTTAGTGCATTGTTTCACGTGAAACACGCGCAACAAAGTTTTACAACAGCAGCTATTGACGAGTGGGCGATAACGCGCCTATAGTAACGAATACGGTAACGTGTAAACCAAGTAAAAACCCGTTTTATGCTTAACGTTGTAATAAAAAGACCAAGTTAATAATTTAAAATATTTAGGAGAAATACATGGCTGACTTACAAGAACACAAAGCAATTGCTGCAAAATATGCCACCAACGTACATACCGCTGCGCTTGACGGCTTGGCGAGAAACTATGCTTTAGTGCTTTCTAACAAAGACTCGCAGTTTGTTTCTTGCGGCGATGAGGCAGAGCGTGACACTGTGCGCAATAATTTTTTAAAGAAAAAATTAGGCCTAACCAATTCAGACGCTGATTTAAATGGCGCAATTGAAGTGGTGTGCGGCAAAATGAAAGAAGATCGTTTTAAATCGCGCTTGGCTTTTTATTACATGCTTGCTGAGCATTACAAAAAATTAGAAATGTTTGTTAAAAAATAAACAATTAATTTAATAGCAAAGGCGGTCAAATGACCGCCTTTTTAATTGGCTTTAATAAGGCATTACAGTTTATTTGCCGATGCAAAATTTGCTAAAAATCTCGCCTAGTAAATCATCTGGCGTAAATTCTCCTGTAATACTCGCTAATGCTTCTTGTGCCAAACGCAAATCTTCTGCCAATAACTCAGCCTGATGTATATTTTTTTGTGATTGCAATAAATGCACATCTACCAATTTTAATGCCTGCAAATGTCTCGCACGCGCCATAAAAACACCTTCAGCATTTTGCTGGTAACCGGCAAAATTTAGTAAATACTGTTTTAACAAATCTACGCCTTCGCCAGTTTTAGCTGAAAGGTAAATATGAGGCTCGCCTGTAGTTTCTGCTAATTTTGCCTTTTCTAGTGTGGTATCAATTTTATTATGCACCCAAATTTTGGCTATTTCTTGTGGTAAGTGGTCTAAAATCGATTTTTCTTTTTCGCCAATACCATGAGCTGCATCTACCAATAATAATGCCACCTGCGCGTTTTCTAGCGCTCGATAAGTTCGCGCAATACCAATTTTTTCCACTTCGTCTTTGGTATCGCGCAAGCCTGCGGTATCGATAATATTTAATGGCAAGCCATTGATTTGTATGGTGTTTTTTATTGTATCACGCGTGGTGCCAGCAACAGGCGTTACGATGGCCACCTCTTCACCACTTAATTGATTCATCAAGCTCGATTTTCCCACATTAGGTTGCCCAATCAACACTACTTGCAAACCCTCGCGCAGCAAACTGCCTTGTTTGGCTTTTGCAAACACTAACGATAACTCCGCTTTTATTGCATCAAGCTTTTTGGCAACATTGCCCTGTGTTATAAAATCTATTTCTTCTTCAGGAAAATCTAAGCAAGCCTCAACATACATGCGTAAATTAATCAGCCTAGCCAACACCTGATTAATATTACTTGAAAACTCACCTGACAATGAACGCATTGCACTACTTGCGGCCTCTTGTGTCGTGGCGTTAATCACATCGGCCACCGCTTCGGCTTGAGCCAAATCTATTTTATCGTTAAGGTAGGCGCGACGCGTAAATTCACCAGGCTCGGCTTGGCGTGCGCCAAGTTCAATACAGCGTGCCAGTAACATTTGCATGAGCGCAGTGCCGCCATGCGCTTGCAGCTCTAGTACATCTTCACCAGTATATGAATGTGGGTTGACATAATAAATCGCAATACCACGATCGATTAAAGTTTGATTAGCAGCGTAAAAAGGTAAATAAGCAGCATAGCGCGGGGCGGGGCAGTGGCCTAACACCTCGCTCGCAATATTTGCTGCTAAGTTGCCAGAAACCCGCACCACGCCGATACCACCAGCACCACTTGCAGTGGCTATGGCGGCTATCGTGTCATTGTAAACAGGTTCTTTATTTTGCATTGCCTTTTTTGGCAAGCGCGGCAGCATGTATGGTTTTATTCACGTACCACTGCTGGGCAATAGATAAAATATTATTCACTAACCAATACAACACCAGCCCAGCGGGGAAGAAGAAAAAGAAAATACTAAAAACGATTGGCATGACTTTCATTACCTGCGCCTGTATCGGGTCAGTTGGCGCAGGGTTTAAAGACGTTTGAATGATCATGGTAGCGCCCATTAAAATTGGTAATAGGCCAATCGGCATATTCAACCAAGGCAATGTACCAAACAAAGTATCGGGTGCAGATAAATCTTGTATCCAGCCAAAAAACGGTGCATTACGCAGTTCTACCGTACCTAAAATCATCCAATATAGTGCAATAAAAACCGGTATTTGAATCAAAATAGGTAAGCAGCCACTCATTGGGTTAATTTTTTCAGTACGATACATTTCCATCATGGCTTGCTGCATTTTTTGTTTATCGTCACCAAACTTTTCTTTCATGCTTTGCAAGCGTGGTGCTAGCTCGCGCATTTGTGCCATTGAGCGATAACTTTTTGCAGAAAGCGGATAAAACGCTGCTTTAATTAAAACAGTGAGCAAAATAATGGCCAAGCCCCAGTTTTGTACCACAGCATAAATTTTAGATAGCACCCAAAATAAGGGTTTTGCCACCACCGTGAGCCAACCATAATCTACGGCAAACTCTAGGCCTGGTGCGGCGGCTGTTAAGTCTTTCTCGGTTTGTGGGCCAGCAAATAGTTTTGCGCTTATTTCTGTTTTGGCGCCTGCGGCGATGGTGGGGCTTGGCGTAACCATGCCGATAGAAAATAAATTATCAGACAACTGTTTGGTATAAAACTCACGTGTTACCTCTTTATTAGGAATCCATGCGCTGGCAAAATAATGTTGTACCAAGCCTATCCAACCATCTTTACTGGTCTTAGAAAGCGCTTCATCGGCCATGTCAGAAAATTTAATCTTAGTAAATTTATCAACATCGGTAAAATATGCACCGCCAGTAAAAGTCGGCATCATGGCAGAACCTTGATTGGATTTACTATCGTGCACAATTTGGTAATACACCGATGAAGTGACAGGCGCCGTGCTGCCGTTGGTGATTTCATAAGTTACATCAATTAAGTAACTACCACGATGAAAGGTATAAATTTTATCTACTCTGATATTAGCCGACTCACCAACGCCTTGCCAAGATAGCCGTATTTGTTGGCTTGCAGCACCATCTGACAAGTTATAACTATTGCCAGCACTGGTAAATAACGATTTGTGATTTGGCAAACCAGCGCCCATCAAGCCAGTTTGCGCCACATAAGTCATCGGTTTTTGTGCATCATCCATCAACACAAAATTACTGTTTTTGCTATCTACTGCACGATGTTTGTTTAAGCTTAAACGACGCAAATCAGCACCCATAGTATCAATTTCAGCTGTAAACAAATCGGTGGTCACTTTAATGCGTTGCCCTTGTTCTAGCTTAAATGCGCCGTCTACAGCTGCATTAGTTGCTGTCGTGGCGCTGCCCGCTGTTATGTCAGCAGGCAGTGCGTCCTGTCCTGCCCGTTGTTGTGTAGATGATTGTTGCACTGGTACGGCAGGGCGGTTTTTTTGCTGCCAAGCGTCCCACAACATCATGATAGAGAACGAAAAAATAACAAATAAAACTAAACGGCGTGTATCCATATATTCTTCTGATAAATTTCTATGTAATTTTTAATATAAATTTGTAGGGTTAAGTTTATCTAATGATAACTTATTTTGGTACTGCTATTTTGGAACTGGGTCCTGGCCGCCTGTCTGCCACGGGTGACAGCGTAGTATTCTTTTTACAGTTAACCACAGGCCTTTAACCGCACCGTGCGATTGCAACGCCTCAATGGCGTAGTGCGAACAGGTTGGCGTAAAACGACATTGCTGGCCAAAAAATGGGCTTAACGCTACTTGATAAACCCTCACCAATGCCACTAGCAATCCAACCATAAACCTCGTCATAACTTTTTGCATAAAAGCACACATAAATCATTAAACGCTTGTTTAACTTCAATAAAATCTGGTTTCTCAAATACTTTTTGCACTTGAATCACCACATCTACAGATGGCAATTGGTGTTGATTTAACCTAAACAACTCCCTAAGAACTCTACGCATGTAGTTACGTTGCACCGCCAATTTAGCGGTTTTTTTTGCCACGATTAACCCTAAACGTGCGCCATTTTTGTCGTTAGCTCGATAGCGCATAACTAAATGTTTATTCGCGATTCTTTTGCGCAAATTAAAAACGGATGAAAAATCATCCGTTTTTACTAATTTGGCTAGTCTAGGTAATCTAAACGCTGCCAATGCAAACTCTGTTATTTTTAATACGCTTAAATTTAAGACTTAGGCGCGTACGCCTAAATATTAAAGACCCAAGCGAACACGGCCTTTAGCGCGGCGTGCAGCGATTACTGCGCGACCACCTTTGGTTTTCATGCGAACTAAAAAGCCGTGGGTACGTGCACGACGTGTTTTAGAAGGTTGATAGGTACGTTTCATTTAATTCTCCAACTTGCAAATGCTGTAAAGCCCGACATTAAACCCGATTACTGCCTATTTTGTCAATGAATATTTACTAAAAGCAATACTAAAATAAATACCAAAAAAATACCAAAAAAATATTAGTTTGCCTGTGGATAAGTAGAATTAAACAGGCTAAAATAGTCATCGATATGATAAATACTTTTATCATTTTAAACAACGCTTATTAAGTTTCATTTAAAAATAAATCTTAATAAAATCAATAATATAAAAATAATAGCATGGGGTTTCAGGCAACGGATGGAAAAATTTTGGCCTACCTGCCTTAGTCGCTTTGAGCAAGAGCTATCTGCGCAACAATTTAATACTTGGATTAAGCCCTTACAGTTGGAAGTAAGTGACAATGCCATTCGCCTACTTGCGCCCAATAAATTTGTACAGCAATGGGTAAAAGAGCGCTTTTTAGGCAAAATAGAAACCATCGCCGCTGAATTATTGCCCATTAATACCTTAATTGAGTTGGCGATTTGTGAAAAAAGTAGCGCTAAAAAAATAACAGATAACAAAGCAACTAAAAACCTAACACAAGCACACAACGCAGCATTTGCGGCCAAACCTAAATCTGCTGAATTAGGTTCTGCAGAATTAGCTGAAACAAAGAATAGCGCCAATCGACGTAATGGTGAGCGCAGTTCTGGCCTCAACCCCAGCTTTAATTTTAATAACTATGTCACTGGCCGAGCAAACCAATTGGCGCGTGCAGCCGCTATGCAGGTTGCAGAAAACCCTGGGCAAGCCTACAACCCGCTGTTTATCTATGGTGGCGTGGGGCTTGGTAAAACCCATTTATTGCAAGCGATTGGCAATCAACTTAAACAGCAAAATCCTGATGCGAAGATTCGCTATTTACATGCCGAGCGTTATGTTTCGGATGTAGTGAAAGCTTATGAAAATAAGGCATTTGATGAATTTAAACGCCAATATCACTCCTTAGATTTATTGCTGATTGATGATATTCAATTTTTTGCCAAAAAAACCCGTACGCAAGAAGAATTCTTTTATGCGTTTAACACGTTAATAGAAGAGAAAAAACAAATCGTCATCACCTGCGACACCTATCCAAAAGAAATTATCGATGTAGATGAGCGGCTGCGCACCCGATTTAGCTGGGGCTTAACCGTAGCCATTGAGCCGCCTGAGTTAGAAATGCGCGTGGCGATATTGCTTAAAAAAGCTGAAGAATCTAAAATTAATTTATCGGAAGATGTGGCTTTTTTTGTCGCCAAGCAAATACGTTCTAGTGTACGCGAACTTGAAGGTGCACTAAACCGCATTGTGGCGATGGCTAATTTTACTGGCCACGCCATCGATACAGCGCTGGCAAAAGATGCTTTACGTGATTTAATTGCCGTGCGTGGTCGTCAAATTACCATTGAAAATATACAAAAAACGGTGGCCGATTACTACAAAATTAAAGTTAGTGAAATGCACAGCAAAAAACGCACGCGTAACTTTGCACGCCCACGGCAAGTAGCTATGAGTTTGGCGAGAGAGCTGACTAACCATAGTTTTCCTGAGATTGGCGAAGCGTTTGGTAGCCGTCATCATACAACGGTGATGCATGCTTGCGATGAAATTGAACAATTACGCTTAAACGATCAAGCGATAGCGCGCGATATCGGATTTTTAACGCAAGTCATACGTGATTAATAGATGCGAAATTTAGTTAATTAACCTGTGATTACAGCATTTATAGCTTGTGGATAAAAGATGCGTTAAGTACATTATTTAAAATGCTTACTTTATGTGCACAATTCATCCACAGCTTAAAGTTATTAATTTAACAGCTTTAAATTTATTTTAAGTATTTGATTTATATAAACCATTAACAAGTATCAACAGAAAAAGCACACATTATTACTATTATTATTTTTAAATATATATTAAACAAATAATTAACTCACTTACATAAACAGCGCAATATTCATTATTTTTGGAAACAATCATGCAAATTAAAATTAACCGAGAAGTGTTATTAAAACCACTCACCAATGTCAGCAGTATTGTTGAGCGTCGCCACACCCTGCCAATCCTATCTAATATATTACTAGAAGCTAAAAATAACAATATTCAGCTAACAGCCACCGATTTAGAAATGCAAATTTCTTTAAACATAGAAAGCAAATTTACGGGTGAGTTATTAACGACTATTTCTGCAAAAAAATTACTCGATATTTGCAGATCGTTGCCTGAAGCTATTGATATTGATATGCAAAGTAACGATAGCCGCATTACCGTTAAAGCAGGCAAAAGTCGTTTTAATTTGCAAACACTACCAGCAGCAGATTATCCAGTGATGACAAAAGTTGCTGGCAATAATACCAACATTCAAATTAGCCAAATAGCACTAAAAAAACTGCTTAAACAAGTTGAATTTTCTATGGCGCAACAAGATATTCGTTATTATTTAAATGGCCTATTATTCGAAGTAAATGAAAATAAACTCAATATAGTCGGCACCGATGGCCATCGTTTAAGTTTTACTTCAACCACACTAAATCAAACTTACGAAAAAACCGAGGTAATTTTGCCACGTAAAACGGTGGTTGAGCTAATTAAACTACTTAACGATAGCGAAAACGAAGTGAATATTGAATTAAGTGCAGGCCAAGTAAATTTCGCTTTTGATGAGATTCGTTTAATTTCTAAAGTCATTGATGGTAAATTCCCAGATTATCACCGCGTGATTCCAGTTGGCCATCAAAATACTTTTAATGTTAATCGTATGGCTGTGCTCACTGCCATGCAGCGCGCGTCTATATTATCGAACGAGAAATATCGCGGCATTCGTATGGTGCTAAGTAATAATAATCTAAAACTCATTAGTACCAATACCGAGCAAGAAGAAGCCGAAGAAGAATTAGAAATTGAATATGCAAAAGATGGCTTAGATATTGGCTTTAACGTCACTTATTTAATTGATGTATTGAATAATGTTAGCGATGAAAGCATTAATTTCTCGTTTGCAGATGCGAATAGTAGCTGCTTAATTACTGTGCCTAACGATGAAAACTACAAATATGTAGTGATGCCAATGCGCATATAAGTTAAAACTATGCGTTTCACGTGAAACGCACATTAAATAAAAGACCAAACCCTTAAAATAAATAGTAAAGAAACGATTATGGCAAAAGCCCCCGCACCAGCAGAATACAATTCAGACAGTATTAAAATTTTAGAAGGCCTAGATGCGGTGCGTAAGCGCCCCGGCATGTACATTGGCGATACCTCTGATGGCTCTGGGCTACACCACATGGTGTTTGAGGTACTGGATAACGCCATTGACGAGGCGCTGGCAGGCCATTGTGATGATATTAAGGTCATCATCCACCCAGACAACAGTATTAGCGTCTCAGACAACGGGCGTGGTATTCCTACCGATATTAAAACCGATGATAAGCACGATCCACAGCGCTCTGCTGCAGAGATTGTAATGACCGAGCTGCATGCCGGTGGTAAGTTCGATCAAAACTCGTACAAAGTATCTGGTGGTTTGCACGGCGTGGGTGTTTCGGTGGTGAATGCGTTATCGGATTGGTTGCGCCTTAAAATTTATCGCAAAGGCGAAGTACACCAAATGGAGTTTCATCGTGGTGTGGCGCAAGCGCCGCTGGTAAAAACTGGTAAAACCGATAAAAAAGGCACCGAAGTGCACTTTTTAGCATCAGTCGAAACCTTTGTTTTGGTGGAATATCACTTTGAAATTTTGGCTAAACGCATTCGCGAACTGTCATTCTTAAACTTTGGTGTCAAAATTGAATTAATTGATCAGCGTACAGGAAAAAGTGAAAACTTTGCCCATGCTGGCGGCATTAAAGGTTTTGTCGAGTACATTAATCGCACCAAAACCGTATTGCACCCAAAAACATTTTATGCCAAAGGCGAAAAAGACGGCATGACCATTGAAGTGGCCATGCAATGGAATGATAGTTACAGCGAAACAGTACAATGTTTTACTAATAACATTCCGCAACGCGATGGCGGCACCCATTTAACGGGCTTGCGTACCGCCATGACGCGCACGTTGAATCAGTATATTGAATCATCAGAGTTGGCTAAAAAAGCCAAAGTGGAAACCACAGGCGATGACATGCGTGAAGGTATTTGCTGCGTGCTTTCGGTTAAAGTGCCAGACCCTAAATTTTCATCGCAAACCAAAGATAAATTGGTGTCGTCTGAGGTTCAACCGGTGGTTTCAGAAGTTGTTTCTCAAAAATTAGCCGACTTTTTGGCTGAAAACCCAGCCGATGCAAAAATTATTTGTGGCAAAATTGTCGATGCCGCACGTGCGCGCGAAGCCGCGCGTAAAGCACGTGAAATCACCCGCCGCAAGGGTGTGATGGATACGCTAGGTTTACCAGGAAAATTAGCCGATTGCCAAGAAAAAGACCCGGCACTTTGTGAACTGTACTTGGTGGAAGGTGACTCTGCGGGCGGCTCTGCCAAGCAAGGCCGCGACCGTAAAAACCAAGCCATTTTGCCGCTAAAAGGTAAAATTTTAAACGTCGAAAAAGCGCGTTTTGATAAATTATTAGGCAGCCAAGAAATCGCTACCTTAATTACCGCACTGGGCACCAGCATAGGAAAAGACGATTTTAGTGTAGAAAAATTGCGCTATCACCGCATTATCATCATGACCGATGCCGACGTCGATGGCGCGCATATTCGCACATTATTGCTGACCTTCTTCTATCGCCAAATGACCGAGCTGGTAGAGCGCGGCCACATTTATATTGCGCAACCGCCATTGTATAAAGTGAAACAAGGCAAAGACGAGCGCTATTTAAAAGATCAACAAGAGTTGGATATTTACTTGTTGAACTCTGCATTAAAAGGCGCTGAGCTAGACACCAAAACCAATGCAGGCGTGCTTGCTGGCGATGCATTAAGTGAAATTGCCAAGCAAATGGTGCTAACCGAGGCGGTGATTCGCCGCATTGCCGCACTGTATGACGAAAGCGTGTTACGCGCGATTCAAGATGTGGGCGCTATTGATTTAAGCAACGAGGCTAATGCCAATAAAGTGGCCGAGCAATTGCGCCCCATATTAGGCGCGGTAGGCAGCGAGGTGCTGGTCGCGTTCGATCAAGAAGACGGTACATATAGATTAGAAGTAAACAAATACGTGCATGGTAATTTGCAATGCTGCGTGATTGATGCAGAGTTTTTAAGCAGCGGCGATTATCGCCAAATTTTAAAAGTATCGATCATGCTGCAAGGCTTAGTGGGTGCGGGTGCCAGCGTTAAACGTAACGAAAAAGAACAGGTTGTGGCCACCTTTAAACAAGCCTTAGATTGGCTCTTAAGTGAGGCCAGAAACACGCTGAATATTCAACGCTACAAAGGCTTGGGCGAAATGAACCCATCGCAATTGTGGGAAACCACCATGGACCCAACGGTGCGCAGATTGTTAAAAGTGCAAATTGATGACGCCATTGCCGCCGATGAAATTTTTACCACGCTGATGGGCGATAACGTGGAGCCACGCCGTGCGTTTATTGAAAGCAATGCGTTAAGAGCAGGTAATTTGGATATTTAAACTAAGCTAAAAATTAGAGTTAAGTTTGTTTATATATCTTGATGAATCTGGAGATTTAGGTTTTGATTTTTCCAAACCTAAAACCTCACGCTACTTTGTAATTACACTCTTGGTGTGTGACACAAAACAAGCGCAAGATGGTTTTTCTACTGCGGTAAAACGTACTCTTAAAAATAAGTTAAATCATAAAAAAGTCAATAAGCGCGTAGTTAAAGAACTAAAAGGTAGCAAAACCACATTAGCCATCAAAGAGTATTTTGTTAAAAACCTACCAAAAGAAGGTTGGGGTATTTACAGCGTTAGTTTGAATAAAGCCCGTGTAGGCGAGAGCTTGCGCTCACGTCTTGGCAAGAAAAAGCTTTATAATTTTTTAGCGCGTTTTATTTTAGAAAAAGTATGTTTTCCTGAAGATTTGTCTATGGTAAGTTTGATAGTTGATCGTTGTAAAAATAAAGAAGAAATAAAAGATTTTAATAGCTACATGGTCAATCAGCTAGAGGCCTTACTTCCGTTAAATGCCAGGTTAGCAATTGACCATTTGTCCTCAGAAGACGATACAGGCTTGCAAGCGGTAGATATGTTCTGTTGGGGTATTGCACGTAAAGATGATTTGAACGAAACAGATTGGTACGATAGTTATAAGAAATACGTAAAATTTACAACAGTTTATTTGCCTTAATAAACCTAAGAGACATAAAAAAGACGGCCCCTGTTACGCTCAACTCCTAAGGCTTAATGCCAGCCGATGGAAGGAAACACCTAAGGAACGCAACAGGACTTACCCGTCTGGGACAAATCATAATGTAATTTAGTGCACTAAACAAGAAGTTTAGTTCACTTTAATTAAAACTCCACCATTTCAAATTCCGCTTTGCTGGCGCCACATTCTGGGCATTTCCAGTCAGCGGGTACATCATCCCAAGCCGTGCCAGCGGCAATGCCGTCTTCTGGCCAGCCTTTTTCTTCTTCGTAAATTAGCCCACACACCACACACATCCAAGTTTTCATCGTTATTCTCAAAAAGTTGTTCTTTAAAATTAATCTAACTATATTTTACTTTGTTTACAGCTTACAAAGCTTGGTCGTCACTAACTAGTTTTGCTTACATTAATTTGAGCATTATTAAGTTTTGCAAAAAAATGCCCGCTTGCGCGGGCTAGAGGGGGATATGCAATTTGACTATAGAAGTTATTTATTACTGCTGTGTGACAAATTTATCAATATATAAATACACATATCACTTTTATTTTAAGTCAAAACGATCAAGGTTCATCACTTTATGCCAAGCTTTTACAAAATCGCTAACAAACTTAGCTTGCGAGTCACTGGTGGCATACACTTCTGCAATCGCGCGCAATTGTGAGTTTGATCCAAACACCAAATCAGCCACGGTGCCTGTACATTTTAGCTCGCCTGTTTTGCGATCGCGTCCTTCTAACACGTTGGCATCAGCGCTCGATTTTTGCCATTGCATGCTCATATCAAGCAAGTTAACAAAAAAGTCGTTGCTTAATGTTTCTGGCCGATTGGTAAAAACGCCATGTTTTGCTTGGCCTACATTGGCATTAAGTACGCGCATGCCGCCCACTAATACCGTCATTTCTGGCGCGGTTAATCGCAGTAATTGCGCTTGGTCTATTAGCAACTCGGCGGCAGAAACTGGCACATTTGGTTTAATAAAATTACGGAAACCGTCAGAAGTTGGTTCTAGCACCGCAAACGAATCCACGTCGGTGTCAGCTTGTGTCGCATCCATACGGCCTGCGCTAAAGGGTACTTTGATATCATACCCCGCTTTTTTAGCGGCTGCTTCTACCGCTGCACAACCGCCCAACACAATAATATCAGCCAAAGATATTTTTTTGCCGCCTGTTTGTGCGTTATTAAACGCCTGTTGAACTGCTTCTAATTTAGGCAATATTCTCGCGAGTTCAGCAGGCTGGTTGGCTTGCCAATCTTTTTGTGGTGCCAAGCGAATACGCGCGCCATTGGCACCACCACGTTTGTCACTATCTCTATAGGTAGAGGCGGAAGCCCAAGCGGTGCTGACCAATTGTGAAATAGTTAAGCCTGAAGACAATAATTGCGTTTTCAGATGAGCAATATCTGCAGCATCTACCAATGGGTGGTTAACTGCAGCAATCGGGTCTTGCCAAATCAACTCTTCATTGGGTACTAAAGCACCAAGATAACGCGTAATTGGGCCCATATCGCGGTGTGTCAATTTATACCAAGCCCTAGCAAATGCGTCTGCCAGCTCTGCAGGGTTGGCGTGATAATGGCGTGATATTTTTTCATAAATTGGATCAACACGCATCGCCATATCGGCAGTGGTCATCACTGGCGCGTGGCGTTTTGTTGGGTCGTGCGCGTCAGGCACACTGTCTGCACCTGCTCCATTTTTAGGTATCCATTGGTGCGCACCTGCTGGGCTTTTTGTAAGTTCCCATTCAAAACCGAGTAAAGTGTCAAAGTAACTATTATTCCAAGTGGTTGGGGTAGAAGTCCATGCGCCCTCTATGCCACTGGTAATGGCATGCACGCCTTTACCCGTGCCAAAATCGCTCATCCAGCCAAAACCTTGTGTTTCAATGCCCGCAGCTTCAGGCTCTGGTCCTTTGTGGCTTTCTGGCGCAGCACCGTGCGATTTACCAAAGGTGTGGCCACCCGCTGTTAACGCTACCGTCTCTTCATCGTTCATGGCCATACGCGAGAAAGTTTCGCGAATATCACGCGCAGAAGCAAGCGGGTCAGGATTGCCATCTGGGCCTTGTGGGTTAACATAAATTAAGCCCATTTGCACTGCGCCTAGCGGTTGGTCTAGCTGGCGATCACCCTTGTAACGCGCATTGCCAAGCCAAGTGGTTTCTGGGCCCCAGTAAATGTCGTCTTCTGGCTCCCAAATATCGGCACGGCCACCGGCAAAACCAAAGGTTTTAAAGCCCATCGAATCAAGCGCCACATTACCTGTGAGCACGATTAAATCGGCCCAAGAAATTTTACGGCCATATTTTTGTTTAATTGGCCACAGCAAACGACGCGCTTTGTCTAAGTTACCGTTATCTGGCCAACTATTGGTGGGCGCAAAGCGTTGTGAGCCAGTACCAGCGCCACCGCGACCATCATAAATGCGATAAGTACCTGCTGCATGCCACGCCATACGGATGAAGAAAGGGCCATAATGGCCATAATCTGCTGGCCACCAGTCTTGCGAATCGGTCATTAAAGCCGTTAAGTCTTTTACCACCGCGTGCAAATCTAAACTTTTAAATTCCTCGGCGTAATCAAATTTTTCATCCATCGGGTCTGATAAATTAGAATGCTGATGTAATATTTTCAGGTTGAGTTGTTCTGGCCACCAAGCAGCATTATTGCGGCTTCCAGCCACGGTATTTTTAGTCACGTTGCCCGCAAATGGGCATTTGGCTTCTGTTGTCATGTGTTTCTCCTTTGATAAAATTTATAAATTATGGGCTTGCTAAAAGATAAATAACAACGCTTTAATGCGCTGCTGCGTATTGTGCTAACATTTCTATAAGCAGCCAGTAGTTCGTTTTTACAATTTTTTTCATCATATTACTCCAAAAGCAAGGTGTTGAAAAACGATTACACAATGCATCTTATGCTGCAAAATTTGATATGTATAATTGTATGTTTTGATAAAGTTGATAAATTAAATTTATCGATGTATGATTAACGCACTTAATTAAACAAAGTAAATATGAGTTTAACCGAACTAAAATTTATTGTGGCAGTGGCGCAAGAGCGCAATTTTAGGCGTGCTGCCGAAAAGTGCTTTGTCACCCAACCTGCGCTAAGTTTGGCCATTAAAAAGTTAGAGGATGAGTTAAATGTGATGATTTTTGAGCGCAGCCGCTCAGATGTTAGCATGACAGAGATTGGTGAAAAAATAGTAGAGCAAGCGGAGCGCGTGTTAGAAGAAGCGGGGCGCATAAAACAACTGGCCGAGCTGGGTAAAAACCAACTAAAAGGCACGTTTAAATTGGGCTTAATTCATTCCATCGGCCCGTATTTGTTACCAGAGATTATTCCAATATTAAGAAAATCGGCGCCCGATATGCCGTTAGAAGTGGAAGAAAACTTAACCGCTAACTTAGAAACGCAGTTAAAAAACGGCGTAATAGATGCCGCCGTTATTGCGCTGCCGTTTGATGTAGCGGGTTTGCAATATAAAGTTTTGTATGATGAAGAATTTGACGTGGTAGTGCCAGCCACACACCACTGGGCTGCGCGTAAACACATCAATCCAAGCGAATTATCAGACGAAAAAGTATTGTTGCTTAATAGCGGCCATTGCTTCAGCAATCAAGTCACGCAAGCCTGTCCGCAGCTATCGCGCAAGGGCGAGATTTTGCAGGGTAATTCACTTGAGACGATTCGTAATATGGTAGCTTCAAATTTGGGCATCACCGTGTTGCCATGCAGCGCTACAGCGGCGCGCTACAACAATCCACTTATCAAGGTGATTCCGTTTGTGGCGCCCGCGCCAACAAGGCGTATTGCTATAGCTTGGCGTAAAAGTTTTGTGCGCTTAGAAGCGGTAGAAAAAATTGCTGAGTCAATTAAAACGATAGGTTCAGATTATATGAAAACGCTGAATTAATGGTTATGACTAAATAAATTTTAGACTAATTGCAGGCAATAAAAAAGGACGCAGCTGCGTCCTTTTTATAAAGCATTTAAAACTTATTTATTCATTACGTACATTGTTACTTCAAAGCCAAAACGCATTTCAGTAGCTGCTGGTGTTGTCCACATGATGTTTTCCTTTAAATTAATTAATTAAGTATTACACAATCTATGAGTTGTATACTACAGTTTAGTTGAGCACTGAGCCTATGTATTGTGATGAATAACAGCTAATGAAAATCATGAGATGTTAAGTTTAAATAAGCTAGTAAACCACTAGAACACGATAACCAGCCACTGCTAAATCTTTCACGTTAATGGCTAAATTAATACGCACTTCTTCGCGTGCAGCCAAGCCAGCCGGCACAACTGTATTAATTTTTAGGTACTCTGCGGGCTTAATCAATCGTCTTAATACAGGCTGGTCGTCGGTGGCGGTTAGCGTTAATTCAATATCAGGGTAGCTTTGTGCGTAGTTAGCATTGTTAATCAATAGGCTAGAAAATTTAATCACATCTGCATGATTTTCGTCCTCTTGCATGTCAGAGTCATCAATGGTGAGTAAATCTAAGTTCTTGGGCAGATCAATCTTGCATTGCAGCACAGCACAAGCTTGCATTAATAGCGGTTTAATTTGCGGATAGTCGGCGGCAATTTGCGTGCGTTTGGCATAGGTCGTTTGCAAGCCAGCCAAAGCAGCTAGCAATAAACCTGCAAAAATTAAACCATAATTGATTTTTGTTTTGGGCTTGCTAAACCTTATATCGGTGGTTAAATCTTCTATCTCAATCGGAGCATGTATTGGCTCTGCAGCGTAAGCTTCCATCATTTCGGGCGTGGTTACGATGGTCGAGTCGTCAAAATAAGCTTGGCTATCGTCTTGATTGGAGGTTAAATCTTGTAGGCTAGGCACGTTTTCCAGCACATTATTTAGTACGGCATCAATTGGTTTTTCTTCAATGGTTGGTGTATTTTCTTGAACTGAAATACCATCCTGGAGTCTTGCGCCGACTTGCGGTTCATGCCCTGCACTTTCAATACTGGCTTGGTATTCTGCGGCGCTGTGTACGTCATCCGAAACCTCAGTTAGCCGATTTTTTGCGTTAAATATATGTTCGCAATGGCCACATTGCACTTTACCTTTGTAGGCTTTTAAGTGCGCTTTAGTCAGCAAAAATTGCGTTTCGCAGGCAGGGCAGGCTGTAATGTAGTTCATCGCATATATTTCATTGCTATAAATTTCATAGCTATAAATTTCATAGTTTAGTGCCTGTCAGTAATACCCAAGCGTCTTTTTGTGTCGGTGCGTCCATGTTAAACCATTCGCTATAGCGCGCAATAAGCGTTGTCTGTTGTTCTTGTAATATACCTGATAATGCCAATTTGCCGCCAGTTTTGCAATACTTGGCTAGCGCGGGCGCTAGCAACATTAGCGCGCTGGATAAAATATTAGCCACGACGACATCAAAAACTTGATGATTGAAATTATCTGCATCGACAAAATTTACGCTTACATGGTTTTGCTCTGCATTAAACATGCTAGAAACGATGGCCTGCGAGTCAATATCCACGCCGCTTACAGGGCATGCGCCTAATTTGCTGGCAGCAATCGCTAAAATACCCGAGCCACAACCATAATCTAAAACTGATTTATCGGTTAAGTTTTGCTTGCTAAGCCACTCCAAACACAAACTCGTCGTTGGGTGACTGCCCGTGCCAAACGCCAAGCCAGGATCTAGCACAATATTAATCGCATCTGTATTTGGCGCGGCATGCCAAGTTGGTACTATCCATAAATTATCGGTAATTTTAATCGGGTCAAACTGCGCTTGGGTGGCGCGTACCCAGTCTTGCTCAGCAATGGTTTCAGTGTGATATTTGAAGCTGACGATGCCAGTTTCGCTGCAAAGTGCGCTAATAATTGCAGCCACATCTGCACCTTCATCAAACATGGCGGTAACGATATTTTGCTGCCAAATACCTGGCGGCGGGTAATGAATAGCTGCACTGCTGGGCTCACCAAAAATAGCTTGTTCGGCAGGCGTTTCTGCATTCGCATCTTCTATGCTGGCAGAAAGCGCGCCAATGTCCATTAGCGCGTCGCTAATGGCATCAGCGTTTTGTTCAGTCGCCTCTATTTTAACCAGCAGCCAAGCCATTATTTATTGTGGCCAATACCTAGCTTCTGTTCAAGATAATGAATACTGGTGCCGCCTAAATGAAACGCCGCATCGGCCATTAAATCGGCATGTAATGGAATATTAGTCTTAATGCCATCTATCATCATTTCACTCAATGCAATGCGCATACGCGCAATCGCTTGCTCACGTGTGGCGCCATAGGTAATTAGCTTACCTATCATCGAATCGTAATTCGATGGCACGGTATAGCCTGCATAAGCGTGGGTATCAATGCGCACACCTGGCCCACCCGGCATATGGAAGGTGCTAATTTTGCCAGGTGAAGGCACAAAGTTATATGGGTCTTCGGCATTGATACGACACTCAATCGCATGGCCACGCAGCTCAATATCGCGTTGGCGAAATTTCAATTTCTCGCCATTGGCCACAAAAATTTGTTGCTGCACTAGATCCAGGCCAGTAATCATCTCTGTCACGGTGTGCTCAACTTGCAAGCGGGTGTTCATCTCAATAAAATAAAACTCACCGTTTTCGTATAAAAATTCAAATGTACCCGCGCCGCGATATTTAATTTTTCGGCAAGCGTCAGCGCAGCGTTCGCCAATTTTGTCGCGCACTCTGGCAGACAATAATGGCGATGGCGCCTCTTCGATAATTTTTTGGTGGCGGCGCTGCATCGAGCAATCGCGATCACCCAAAAATACCGCATTGCCATGCTGATCGGCCAAAATTTGAATCTCGATATGGCGCGGATTTTCTAAAAACTTCTCCATATACACCATCGGGTTGCCAAAGGCGGCTTGTGCCTCGGCTTTGGTCATGGCCACCGCGTTAATCAGCGCTGCTTCGGTGTGCACTACGCGCATACCGCGCCCGCCACCGCCGCCAGCGGCTTTAATAATCACTGGGTAGCCAACTTTTTTGGCGGTTTTAATAATGTCGCTTGGGTCGTCAGATAACGCGCCTTCTGATCCTGGCACGCAAGGCACGCCCGCTTGCTTCATGGCATTTTTGGCAGAGACTTTATCGCCCATCAGGCGAATTGTTTCCGCTCTAGGCCCAATAAATACAAATCCGCTTTGCTCAACACGTTCGGCAAAATCGGCGTTTTCAGATAAAAAGCCATAACCTGGGTGAATCGCTTGCGCGTCGGTTACCTCGGCCGCGCTAATTACGGCGGGAATATTTAAATAACTTAAACTAGAAGCGGCGGGGCCAATACACACCGATTCGTCGGCCAGCTTGACGTATTTGGCTTCTTTATCGGACTCAGAATGTACTGCAACGGTTTTAATACCAAGCTCGCGACAAGCGCGCTGTACACGCAAAGCTATTTCGCCGCGGTTGGCAATCAGTATTTTCTCAAACATACTTTAACCAATCACAAATAATGGCTCGCCGTACTCAACCGGTTGGCCGTTTTCGACTAAAATCTTTTTAATCACACCCGCAAAATCGCACTCAATTTCGTTGAGTAATTTCATGGCCTCGATAATACACAGCGTTTCACCCACAGCTACTTTGCTCCCCACATCAATAAACGCTTTAGCGTCGGGTGATGATGATCGATAGAAAGTGCCTACCATCGGCGATTTCACTACATGACCTTCAATCTCTGCCACAACTGGTGTAGCAGCTGTTGGCACTGGCGTCGCATGGCTAGCGGGCGCCACTTGTTGTGGTGCGGCCATATAATGCGCAACAGGCTGCTGGCTTGGCATCATGGTGCGGCTAATGCGTACCTTTTCTTCGCCTTCGGTTAGCTCTAGCTCAGATATGCCTGAAGCTTCTACCAAATCTATCAATGTTTTAAGTTTGCGTAAATCCATAATAACCTCAGCTATTTATATGTTTAATTATTGGTTAAATTTATTAATGGCAAATTGCAGCGCTGCATAGTAACCCTCGGCCCCCAAGCCGCTGATAACCCCAACTGCAATATCGCTAAAATAAGAATGATGCCTAAAACTTTCGCGTGCATATACATTAGATAAATGCACCTCGATAAATGGAATATTCACAGCAGAAATGGCGTCGCGAATAGAAACAGAAGTGTGCGTAAAAGCGGCTGGATTAATAATAATGAAATCGACTTTGCTGCTTGCAGATGTAGGGCTTGCTAGTGTTTGAATTTTAGCCACAATATCGGCCTCGGCATTGCTTTGATAAGTTTCAAGCGCCACACCTGCTTGTTTGGCTTGTGCAGATAAACTATTGTTAATGTCTGCCAGCGTGGCATTGCCATAATGTGTAGGTTCGCGCACGCCTAGCAAATTTAAGTTGGGACCATGCACTACCAAAACCGATTTAGTAGCCATCACGCACCAATAAAATGCAAATTATTGTAAATCTCATAATTGCAAGTTTGCCGAAGTTGCGCGTTTTTGTCCAGCGTATTCACTGCAGTTAAGCGAAGTTATGCTACATAATTAGCTTAAGTAATTGATTAGAAAGCCAAACTATTTTTATATGCGCGTGTAAATTTTACTTGGGTAATTTAAGCAAAGTCTGTTCTAGTAAGGCTTTGCTAATACGGCCAAAATAGGTTTTGGCCACACTGCCATCGGCATTGATAATCACCGTATACGGCAACACGCTTTTATCATTGCCCAACAGCATGGCAATCTCCATGCCTTGCATGTCGGCGGCAAATAGTGGGTAGCTCACTTTGGTTTCTTTGGCAAATTCGCTAATTGCCGCTACGTCATCTACCGCCACGCCCAGCACCACAATATTTTTACTTTTATGTGCATCGTGCAACGCAGAAAGCTCTGGCATTTCTTCGCGACACGGCTCGCACCAAGTGGCCCAAAAATTTAGCACCACGATTTTACCTGCATATTGTTTTAAGCTTTGTGGCTTGCCATTTTCATCAGGAAAAGTGGCCGCGAATAAAGGCTGGGTCGATTTACCATTGGCATGTCCGCTATGGCCGTTATTAAAAAAATATTGAAAGCCGAAGCCAATGGAGGCAATCAAAATAAGTGAGATGATGATGCCATTAATTTTGTTGGGTGTCATTTTGTAAGTAAATTTATTGAGTAACTTGATTGTTAAAAACTATATTGAGGGTTTGGCTAAAATCTTCAGCATTTTTATAGCCAATCACCCGTGTTTTAATTTCATTGCCTGCTTTATCAAAAAAGATAATGCCAGGCGGGCCAAACAAATTAAAACGTTTTAGCAAAGCTTGGTCATCTGCATTGTTTTCCGTCACGTCGGCTTGCAGCAACACGCTGTTAGCCAGCGCAGTTTGTACGCGCGCATCGGTAAACGTGAATTTTTCCATTTCTTTACAACTTGTGCACCAATCGGCATAAAAATCCAGCATTACCGTTTTACCATTGGCGTTTTTAATCGCTGCGTCCAGTTCCGCGATGCTTTTAACACGGCTGAAAGGCAAGTGCGAAGCGGTATCTATGCCAAATGCTTTGCCCAGTACTTTATCCACTGGCTGGGTAATTGCATTTGGTAAAATTGGCCACACAATATAGGCCGCCATTGCCAGCATCAACACGCCAAATAAATTACGCACTGTCGTCATCCAGCCGCCTGCTTTTGGCAAAATGCTGCCCGCGGATGCACCAATTAATAATAGCGGCACGCCCATGCCGATGGCCAGCGCAAATAAACCAACGCCGCCCAGCAACACATTTTGCGTTTGGCCAATGTAAACCAATGCGCCTGCCAATGGCGCCGCTACACATGGGCTGACAATAAGCGCAGAAATCACGCCCATAATAAACACGCCCAAAAATTCGCCACCTTTTAGTTTATTGCTAAAGTTTAAGATTTTGTTCTCAAACGCGCTGGGCAATTTAAGCTCGTAAAAACCAAACATAGAGAATGCCAGCGCCACAAATAACAATGCTGTGACAGCCAATATCCACGGGCTTTGCAGGCTTTGCGAAATTAAGCTACCAGAAAGCCCAGCTGCCACGCCAGCCAGCGTGTAACTAAGCGCCATGCCCAGTACATAAGCCACCGATAAACCAAATGCGTGTAATTTTGAAGGCCTATGATTATTTTCGGCTTGCTTGGCTTGGCTTCCGACAATAATGCTAGATAAAATTGGAATCATCGGCAACACGCAAGGCGTGAATGACAACAATAAACCTGCCACAAAAAAGCCGCCAATCACCAGCCACAAGTTGCCAGTTTTTAACGCAGAAGTGGTTTTATCGTCATCATTTGCGCTCGAGGCCAAAACAGCAGGGCTGGAAGCCGCACCAGTATTGGCTGCTGGCGATGCAGCATTAATGTCGATATTAAATGTTTTAGTTTGCGGTGCATAACATAGGCCTTTTTCGCTGCAACCTTGATAGCGCGCACTAATTTTTATATTGCCTTGTGCATTGCTTAATGGAATAGTTGCAGCAAAATCATGGTGAAAAACCTCTTGCTTGCCAAAGTTGGGGTCGTCTTTAATATCGCCAGCTGGTAAATTGGCTATTAGCACTTTGCCAGCCGCATCTTTAAAACTAATGCGTTGTTTATATAAATAATAACCTGGCTCAATTTTAAATTTGGCGCTTAAATTGTTGGCGTCTGCTTGCACAACGTCCAGCTTAAACGCCACATCGGGCGATAAAAATTCCTCTTCTTCAATGCCATCGGTGAATAAACTAGCGCCTTTGCTGCTTTCAGCCGCATGCAACGATTGCATGCTAAGGCTTGTCAATAAAATAAAAATAAGGTTTAAAATAGGTTTCATAAAGTGTGTTTAATGCGCCAAACAGTTTGCAATAAGCGCAGTTGCCCCAATAAATAGAGAATAGTTGTTCAATACAGTTCAGATAAAGCTCAGAAAGATTTAAATATGCGTTTTTTAGTTTTTGCAATTTTACTCGCTTTTCCATTTGCCGAGATATTTCTGCTGGTAAAACTGGGCAATCATTATGGTTGGTGGCTGCTTGTTTACTTAGTCGTTATTGCCGCGCTTGGCTTACAATTAATTAAAGGTGAGAAACTGCTAATATCTGCCAAAATGATGCAAAGTTTATCCTCTGGCGGCAACCCAATCAAAACTATGCTGGGCAGCGCGCGCAATATGGTGGCAGGTGTGTTATTGATGATACCCGGCGTGATAACTGATGTAGTTGCGGTGATATTATTACTAATTCCTATTAGTAATAGTAAGCCAAACCTAAATAGCACGACTAACAATACAACGGGACATCAACAAACCGATCAAACTATTTTTAATCAACCGGGCTTTAAGAAAAGTAAAAACACTAACGCAGCTAACGATGAAGTGATTGAAGGCGAATTTACTGAAATTAAAGACGAATAAATTGAAATTTTGTTGCAATACCAAATTTGTAACGATATTTGGTTGCTTCATAAAAAATAATCGCTTACATATAACCCATATGCCGCGCTCAATTTTTTATTTGCGTCGCGTCTTGCTTAAAACTTTCAATTTATAAAAATTAAATAAGAGATAATAATGAGTCATAAAGTCACCATTAAAAATAGCGGCCACAGCTTTGATGTGCGCCCCAGCCAAACCGTGTTAGCCGCCGCCATTGATGCAGGTATCAATCTGCCGTATGGCTGCCGTAACGGTGCTTGTGGTTCGTGTAAGGCCAAGCTTGTTTCTGGCAAAGTGATGCATAACGATTACCAAAGTAGCGCCATGAGTGAAGCCGAATTAGCCGCTGGCAACACCTTATTATGCTGCGCTATGGCGCTAGAAGATTTAACCATTGAATGCCGTGAAGTAGGCGGTTTGGCAGGCATAAAGCCACGCATATTGCCAGCACGGGTAGCCAAAAAAGAGCAGCTAGCACACGATGTATTGGCCTTGCACCTGCAATTGCCAGCTAGTGAGCGCTTGCAATTTAAAGCAGGTCAGTATATAGAATTTATTTTAATAGATGGCAGTCGTCGCGCTTATTCAATCGCCAATGCACCGCACGATAGCGATTTTTTGCAGCTACATATTCGCGTATTAAAAGGTGGCGCGTTCAGTGAATATGCCGCCAATGAGCTGCAAGAAAAAGCTATTTTGCGCATCGAGGCGCCGTTTGGAAACTTCTTTCTGCGCGAGGATTCCACTAAGCCGTTGATTATGGTGGCTGGCGGCACAGGCTTCGCGCCAGTCAAAGGCATTATCGAACACATGTTACACA
>JANOYU010000036.1:0-3412 GCA_031429035.1 Methylophilaceae bacterium | reverse complement strand
GCAACTCATCCCAAAATTTTGCATTTTTTGCAATTCCTGAATTCGTCTATAATCTGTGCATTATAAATCATTCAACCTAGTTTCGATGGCAATTCAACCATTATCAAGTCAATCAATCAGTCAACAAGCAATTGGTGTCATGGATTCTGGCGTGGGCGGCATTAGCGTGCTCAAACACATTCATGCGCTACTACCAAATGAGGATTTAATTTACCTAGCCGATAGCAAATACGCGCCTTATGGCAGCAAGACTGCGCAAGAAATCACCCAGCGCTGCTTAATTTTATGTGATGACTTATTGCAAAAAAATGTAAAAGCCATTGTGGTTGCCTGCAATACCGCCACCGCTGCGGCCATTGATAAGCTCCGCGAAACTTTTGATATTCCAATAATCGGCATGGAACCCGCGGTAAAACCCGCGGCAGAAGCCAGCAAAAACGGCATTATCGGCGTGCTGGCAACGGTGGGCACGCTAAAAAGCGCGCAATTTGCTGGCTTGTTAGAGGCATATGGGCGCGATGTAAAAGTGGTTACGCAAGGCTGCACGGGCTTGGTGGAATGCATAGAACGCGGCGAGCTAGATACGCCTACAACAAAAGCGCTGATACGGCTGTACACCGCACCACTATTGGCTGAGGGCGCAGATACCATTGTGCTGGGCTGCACGCATTATCCGTTTGTAAAGCATGTAATTCAAGAAGTGGTTGGCGAAAACGTCACGCTAGTTGATACTGGCGCGGCGGTCGCGAAACAGCTTAAAAACAAACTGGAAGAAAAAGGTTTATTATCGACTACTCAGCAAAAAGCAGAAGTTACTTTTTGGACGAATAGCGAAGCGGAAAATGCAAGCCAAGTGACTGAAAAGTTGTGGGGAGAAAATGCGGAAACTAGGGTTTTGTAGTGCGATTTATCTTGGCTGGTAGCCGATCTATAAGTATTGGCGAAATTTTTCGGAGGTCTTGAAGTGTTGCATTACTATTAAGTGTTATGTCTCGTCTCATGGCGAGCATTAGCTCGTCGAACGCGGCTGCCACTTGTACCTCGGAGATTTCTGAAGAATGATGAGCTTCATTAACACGTGGAAGCAAGGTTGTGAATTCGCCAAGTTTGCGTATAACTTTGTCCGAGCCATATAGAGATACTTGAGCTTTCCAGAAAATTTCTTCGGAGGAATTGAAGCTCTGCTTGGATATTCTGGATTCGATTGCGGTCAACGTGCTCTTGATAAACATTGAGTAGGTCTCTAGTCTCTTTTCCGCGATAGTACGCCTATGTTCAACGTATTTCTGGACGAAGTAGCCAACAAGAAGAGAGCCGCCAGTAACTGCGGCAGTAACAATAGGTGAAATATCTGAGAACCACATAGCAACATTCCTTTCCATCTATTTTCTAATAGTAAAGTGGACGTACTATTAATGATGCTTTACGTGTTCGCCCGTTTTAAGTTTGTATTTGGTGCCGCAATAAGGGCAAGCCACTTCGCCAGTTTTGGCTATATCTAAAAACACACGCGGATGCGACGACCAAGCCGCGACGGCCGCGGTAGGGCAGTGCAACGGCAGGTCTTTGGCGGTAATTTCTATCTCTTTGGTATCGGACATTACTTAAAATTTCCTTATTTCGTCATTCCCGCGTAGGCGGGAATCCAGCCATGTTTCATGCTAAACCTTGGTGGTTTTATCCACCCACTTTAAGCGCCACCTAGTCTAGTTTCCCGCCTGCGCGGGAATGACGGTTGAGGGGTGTTATGCACTTCACATTCATGGTTCGACGAGCTCACCACGAACGGGAATTTATTAAACCAGCGTCAGCCAATGCGCATGTCTAGCCGATTTACCTTTTACCACATCAAAATACAGCGTTTGCAATTTCTCAGTGATTGGCCCGCGCGTGCCGCTACCAATGTTGCGGTTATCCAACTCGCGAATTGGCGTCACTTCTGCCGCTGTGCCAGTAAAGAAAGCTTCATCCGCAGTATAAACCTCGTCACGCGTAATGCGCTTTTCAATCACCTCGATACCAAGCTCGCCCGCTAATTGCACGATGGTATCACGCGTAATGCCTTCAAGTGCGCTAGTTAAGTCTGGCGTAATCAGTTTGCCTTTTCGTACCAAGAATACATTTTCGCCAGAACCCTCAGCCACAAAACCATCGACATCTAGCAGCAACGCTTCGTCGTAGCCATCTTGCGCAGCTTCTTGATGCGCCAAGATTGAGTTCATATAATTGCCGTTGGCTTTGGCTTTGCACATGGTAATGTTGACATGATGGCGCGAAAATGAGCTGGTTTTAACGCGAATGCCGTTTGTCAATGCTTCGTCGCCCATATAGGCACCCCAGCTCCAAGCGGCGGCGATTACGTGCGTACTTAAAGTTTTTGCGGCAATGCCCATTGCCTCAGCGCCGTAAAACGCCATTGGGCGAATGTACGCACTTTCTAGCTTGTTCTCACGCACGGCAGCGCACATGGCATCAGCAATTTCTTGCTTACTAAACGGCATTTTCATTTGCAAAATATGCGCGCTGTTAAATAGCCTATCGGTATGCTCTTGCAGACGAAAAATAGCCGTGCCTTTATCTGTTTTATAGGCGCGAACGCCCTCAAATACACCCATGCCATAATGCAAAGTGTGGGTAAGCACGTGCGTAGTCGCATCGCGCCAATTCACCATTTTGCCGTCGTACCAAATAACGCCGTCGCGGTCTGCCATTGAGTTAGGTATTGCCATGTTGCTGTACTCACAAAAACTAAAAACGTTATTGTAAACTAAGCGGTGAATTTAAGCCTTATGTTAGAATCAAAAGTTACAGAATTAAGTTATTTATTAAGGACGTTTGCCATGAAAAAACTACTTGTTTTTACACTTTTGTTGATAGCTGCGCTTTCATTTTCGGCATGCACGCCAAAACCAGTTGCTTTTGTTGGCACAGATATTACTGGCGCAGATTTTCCTAAACCTTTGGCGTTAACTGACCACAATGGTAAAAAGCGCACTATGCAAGATTTTGCTGGCAAAGTGGTGGTGCTATTTTTTGGCTACACGCACTGCCCAGATGTGTGCCCCACCACGATGGTAGAGTTGAAAAACACCATGAAATTGCTGGGCGATAATTCAGATGAGGTGCAAGTGCTGTTTGTAACGGTGGATCCTGCGCGCGATACGCAACAAGTTTTATCACAATTTGTGCCGTCATTCGACAAGCGTTTTATTGGCTTGTGGGGCAGTTTGCAAGAAACGGCTGAAACCATAGGCAATTTTAAAATTTACTTTGCTAAAGTTAAGGGTAAAACTGAGGCAGATTACACCATAGACCATAGCTCTGGCATGTATGTGTTTGATAAGCAAGGGAAAATACGGCTTTATACTAGTTATGGCCAAAAGCCAGCCGATATTGCTAGCGATATTGAAAA
>JANOYU010000035.1:0-11251 GCA_031429035.1 Methylophilaceae bacterium | reverse complement strand
ATGTCTACTCTAAAGCCGCGTTAACCGATGCCTTTGCACGCTTTCAAGCAGGCTTGCTTGGCACTAATCATTTAATCTGCTTTGCCGTCAAAGCCAACCCAAGCTTAGCGATTTTAAATTTGTTTGCCAAACTCGGCGCCGGTTTTGATATTGTGTCTAGTGGTGAGTTAGCACGTGTATTGGCCGCAGGTGGCGATCCGCAAAAAGTGGTGTTTTCTGGTGTGGGAAAAAGGCATGATGAGATGCGCGCCGCACTTAACGCTGGCATTCTTTGCTTTAATATTGAATCGGCTAGCGAGTTACAACGCTTAAATAAAGTCGCGGCAGAGATGGGCAAAATTGCACCAGTATCGTTGCGCGTCAACCCCAATGTGGATGCCAAAACCCACCCGTATATTTCTACTGGTTTAAAAAATAATAAATTTGGCGTGGCTTTTGATGAGGCAATTGCTGTTTACGAAGCGGCGGCTGCTATGCCGAATATTGCGGTGCACGGCGTCGATTGTCATATTGGCTCGCAAATTACCGAACTGGCGCCGTTTATTGAGGCGTTGGATTTAATTTTAGGCTTGGTGGATAAACTTGAATCAAAAGGTATTCATATTAGCCATATAGATGTGGGTGGCGGCATTGGCATTACTTATAGCGATGAAACACCGCCAGCATTTGCCACTTACGCCAAAGCCATTTTAGATAAGTTGGCCAATAAAAACGTAAAGTTACTGTTTGAACCAGGCCGCGCATTGGTGGGCAATGCAGGCGTTTTGTTGACCAAAGTAGAATACCTTAAACCATCTGAAGCCAAAAATTTTGCCATTGTAGATGCTGCCATGAATGACCTAATGCGCCCTGCTTTATACGATGCGTATCATGATATTGTGCCAGTAAAGCCGAGAAAAAATACAGGCGTAGGCGAAACGACTAATTATGAAATTGTGGGCCCAGTGTGCGAAAGTGGCGATTTTTTAGGCCACGATAGAAATTTGAATCTGCATGAAGGCGATTTATTGGCCATTATGTCAGCCGGCGCCTATGGCATGAGCATGGCCAGCAACTATAATACACGCGGCCGCGCGGCCGAGGTGATAGTAGATGGTGACCAAGCTTTTGTAGTGCGCCAGCGTGAAAAAATAGCTGATTTGTTTGCACTAGAAAGCTGCTTAAAATAGCCCATATTATTTATGTTGCACACGCCCCTAACTGGGTGTAAATTACTGTTTCGATGTTATTTTTTGTATAAAACTAAAATTATATTTAATTAATTCAGGGAGAAAAGTATGAAAAGTTTGTTCGCTATTTTGTTAGCCATCACTGCTTTAAATGTTTCTGTTGTTTATGCGGATGAGTCATTGCCTGAAATTGCACCAGTAGAGGACCCAGCACCGCCAGCAATTGATGCACCAGCTACTGAATAATTTCTGCATTTAAGACAAAAAAGCGATTGATGACAATCGCTTTTTTTATGCCTAACTAAAATCCTAGTCAAAAATCACGGTTTTATTGGCATATAACAAAATACGGTTCTCTATGTGCCAACGCACCGCTTTAGCCAATACAGAACGCTCTAAATCGCGGCCTTTTTGAATCAAATCTTCCACTTGGTCTCGATGCGAAATACGGTCAATATCTTGCTCAATAATTGGGCCTTCATCTAATACTTCTGTCACATAATGGCCCGTTGCGCCAATGAGTTTTACGCCACGTTCAAACGCACGATGATACGGTTTTGCGCCAATAAATGCGGGTAAAAACGAGTGGTGGATATTGATAATACGTTGCGGATAACGTTGCACAAAATTGGGTGACAAAATTTGCATATAACGCGCCAACACGATTAAATCAATGTTGTAATCGGCAAACAACTTAAATTGCGCCGCTTCTGCTTCGGTTTTATTGTCTTTTGTCACCACAATATGGTGAAAATCGATGCCATAAAACTTGACTAAATTTTCAGTATCACGATGGTTACTAATCACCAATGGTATTTCACAAGCAAGCTCGCCACTTTTATGGCGATGCAGTAAATCGGCCAAACAATGGTCATACTGCGATACCATAATGGCCACGCGCGTTTTGTGTACAGACATTTTAAGCTGCCATTGCATGTTAAATTTGGCAGCGATTGTGGCGAAAGCTTTGGCAAAATTAGCTTCTGTTAAATTAAAATCAGTGATATCCCACTCTACACGCATTAAAAATAAGTTATTTTCTGCATCTTGGTGCTGGTCTGCGTGTAAAATATTGGCATTGTGCTGATATAAAAAATCGGCGATTGCCGCCACGATGCCCTTGGTATCTGGGCAGGTAATAAGTAAAGTAGCCGTGTTTTTCATTAAAGTAGCCGGTTAAAAATTTTTGCAATTATACCTAACTATCAAGGCTTTATTGAATTGAATCATCAAATAGACCTAGTACCAAATATTGCGCCAATTGTAGTTCTCGCTAACCCACGTGGCTTTTGCGCCGGGGTTGATCGCGCCATTATTATTGTAGAGCAAGCGCTAGAAAAATTTGGCGCGCCCATTTATGTGCGTAACGAGGTGGTTCATAATAAGTTCGTTGTAGACCAGCTACGTGCTAAAGGCGCAGTTTTTGTAGAAGAATTAGACGTGATTCCAAAGGGTAGCACAGTGATTTTTAGCGCGCATGGCGTATCAAAAGCTATTCGCGCCGAGGCCGAAAGCCGCGGTTTAATTGCCTTTGACGCTACTTGCCCGCTTGTAACCAAGGTGCATATCGAAGTGGCTAAAATGCGCAAAGCTGGCATGGAAATTATTATGATAGGCCACAAAGGTCACCCTGAAGTAGAGGGGACCATGGGTCAAGTAGATGCGGATGAAGCAGAAGAGACAAGTTTGGCGATGTATTTAGTAGAAACGCCTGCTGATGTGGCCAAACTAAGCGTCAAAAATCCTGAAAAACTCGCGTTTGTGACACAAACCACATTGTCTATGGACGATGCTGCCTTGGTAATCAATGCCTTGCTGGCCAAATTTCCGCTTATTAATGCGCCCAAAAGTGATGATATTTGCTACGCTACGCAAAACCGCCAAGATGCGGTGAAAATTATGGCCAAAGATTGCGATTTAGTGATTGTGGTTGGCTCGCCCAACAGCTCTAACTCAAATCGCTTGCGCGAAGTTGCGCAAAATCAAGGCGTAGAGGCCTACATGGTAGATAACGCAACGCATTTAAAGTCAGAATGGCTAATTGGCAAAAAGAAAATTGGTGTCTCGGCTGGCGCTTCTGCGCCCGAAATTCTAGTCAAAGAAGTGATTGCGAAACTGAAAACTTTAGGCGCTGATAACGTGTCTGAATTGCATGGCGTGATTGAAAGTGTGGTATTTCAATTGCCTAAAAACTTAACTCAAGCGGCAAAAACCATTTAACTGTTGAATTTTTATCTTGAAATATAGCTTTGAAATTTAAGACGCCCATCTCTGCGCTGGTGCTCATCCACACCGCCGATTTACAAGTGCTGATTATGCAGCGTGCCGATAAGGTAGGTTTTTGGCAATCTGTCACGGGCAGTATAGAAGGCGATGAAATGCCCAAGCAAGCGGCGATACGCGAGGTGATGGAAGAAACGGGCTTGGATGCAAACTTATACGATTTTCAAGATTGGCAAGTGAGCAATGTGTACGAAATTTATCCGCATTGGCGCCACCGTTATGCAGCTGGCGTGATAGAAAATACGGAACATCTTTTTGGCTTATGCCTGCCAAGCCGCATGGATATTACCCTAGCGGCCGATGAGCATACGCACTATGAGTGGGTGGATTGGCGCGAAGCCGCAACGCGCGTATTTAGCTGGACCAATATTGACGCACTAAAAAAATTAGGTGAAAGAAACAACTTAAAGTTATAAAATACATTATGCAAACAGAAGCCATTCAATCAATCCCGATTAAATTCGAGAAATTCCAAGCCGTCAAAAATGACGACTGCCAAGCGCGCATACTCGCTGCGCGCGAAAAACTTGGCAAACGCTTGGTGATTTTGGGCCACCATTATCAGCACGAAAGTGTCTATAGGCATGCGGATTTTACCGGTGATTCGCTTAAACTATCCAAATATTGTGAAGATTTAGACGCCGAATTTATCGTGTTTTTGGGCGTGCATTTTATGGCCGAAGTGGCGGATATTTTAAGTCGCCCAGAGCAGATTGTAGTGCTGCCAGACCTTGCTGCTGGCTGCAGCATGGCAGATATGGCCAACCTTGCCAAAGTAGAGCGCAGCTATCGCGAGCTGAACAAAGTGCTGAATTTTGACGAAAAAATTACGCCTGTGACTTACATTAATTCTGCCGCCGATTTAAAAGCCTTTTGTGGCGAGCATGGCGGCATTGTGTGCACCAGCACCAATGCGCCAAAAATTTTGGACTGGAGTTTTAAACAACGCGAAAAAGTATTGTTTTTTCCCGATCAAAACTTAGGCAGATGGTCTGGCCACAAAATGGGTATTCCGATTGAGCAAATGCCGATATGGGATCCTGATCAGCCTCAAGGCGGCTTAACGGTTGAGCAAATTCAAAACGCTAAAATTTTGTTATGGAAAGGCCATTGTGCAGTGCATCAAATGTTCCGCCTGCAAAATATTGAGCAATTTAGAAAACTTCACCCCGATGGCCATGTGATTTCGCACCCTGAAGCGCCGTTTGAAGTGTGTTTAAATTCTGACTTTGTTGGCTCAACCGAGTATATTTTGCGCACAGTATCTGAAGCCGCGCCCAATACCAAATGGCTGGTGGGTACCGAGCTAAACTTGGTGACGCGCCTCGCCGAGCAAATGAAACCGCAAGGCAAACACGTGCAATTTATGAGCCATGTAGTGTGTGAATGCAGCACCATGGCGCGCATCGACCCGCAGCATTTGGCTTGGTGTTTAGAGAATTTAGCCGAAGGCAATGTGGTAAACCAAATTAAAGTGCCAAAACATGAGGCGGTGCTAGCCAAACTCACCCTAGACCGCATGCTTGCTGCTTCTTAAGGCTTTATGAGTTCTTGCGATTTATGCCAACCTTCGCCGCATAGCATATTGTGGCAAGACGATTTTTGTCGTGTGGTGCTGTTAAACGATGTCGATTATCCTGCTTATTGCCGTGTTGAGCTGATTGCACACATCAAAGAAATGACCGATTTAGCGCCGTTAAGTCAGCACAGATTAATGAACGTGGTGTTTGCAGTAGAAGCTTCGATGCGCGAAGTAATCAAACCAGACAAAATTAATTTAGCCAGTTTGGGAAACAAAACGCCACATTTACATTGGCACGTGATTCCGCGTTATGCAGATGATAGACATTTCCCAAATAGTCACTGGGGTGAGATTGTAAGAAGTGGTGAAATAACTAATGGCCAGAAAGCCAATATCCATAAGCCTTCCAGGGCATCATTGCAATTACTACAAGACAAAATAAAAGCGCATATTGAATGCGCTTTATAAGAAAAAACTAATCAACAACCAGCCGTTTAACCACTTTACCATTGACCAAATGGCTTTCAATAATCTCATCAATATCTTCATTATCTACAAACGTGTACCAGACCGCTTGCGGGTAAATCACCATCAACGGGCCTTGCGCGCAGCGGTCTAAACAACCAGAGCGGTTAATGCGGCTTTTACCCTCGCCCGTTAAACCCAATTTTTTGGCGCGCGATTTCATGTAATCAAACGCAGCTTCTGCACCTTTATCTTGGCAGCAAGCCTCGCCATTATCGCGCTGATTTAAGCAGAAAAAAACGTGGTATTTGTAAAAGTTATCCATTTAATTTTGTGAGCCTTTTTAGTTTTAAAGCCATTCTGATTTCGCTTTTAGGCAGGCATTTTTGCGCAGACAGTACGCGTTGATTCGGCAAGTAAAAATAACAACGCATAAAAGTGAAAGAAAATGGCTATTCGGTAGAAAGCAAATCTTCCTGAGTAAAAGTCCAAGTCCTTGTGATGCTTAAAATGTCCGTATCTTTCTTAATATCTGCTGGAAACACCGCATATGGCGCTGCCAGTTCAACAATCCGTTTGGCCGCATCATCTAATACTTTGTGGTTAGATGGTTTATCTATCACAATATTTTCTATGCTGCCATCGGCCTTAATCGACACTGTCATTTGCAGCTTGCCATATAATTTTTGCGATTTTGCAGCCTCGGGATAATTGACATTGCCAATGCGTTCTACCTTTTGCCGCCAAGATTCCACATACATCGCAAATCGATATTCTTTGGTAAGCGCACCAATAAATTTGCGTTTTGGGCGTTTTTGATATTCGTCTTGTCGCTTGTCAATTTGCGCTTGCAGCCTATCCATTTCTAATGCAGCCGCGCTTAAAGCAGCTCTATCTAGTGTTTTGGCTTTTACTTCTTGCTCGCCTTGTTCTGGATCGGCCGCGGCGGCATTTTGCGTGGGGTTAGATTCTATTTGCCTTTTACCGTTAATTTGCGTCATTAGCTCTTGCGCTTGTTTTTCTAGCACATCTACACGCTTTTGCTCACGCGCTTCTTCTGCTTTTACTTTGGCCGATTTGGCCGCACTGTGCGCTTCAGAATTCGGCTTTAATTTAACTTCGGTGGTTTTTTCTTTGGGTGCAGGCAATGCAGTTTTCATCTTGCGATTTTCGTCTGTATTGCCACCGCGATCTAAATTGGCTTGCGCTAACAATTCGGCTTTATTAGGCGCAGATTTTGTTTTCGCATTCACCAACACCACTTCTAATGAAGGCAATCGGTCTGCCAGTTTTTTTAGCTCTGGCTCAAAATGAATGGTCAAAATAACTGCATGAATAAGCAGAGAAATCAAAATAGCAATTTTAATTGCCGACATCGTTTGAGCCGCTACTTGTTGCGGGTTTGCTAACTTGTTGGGTTGTACCGTTGCGTTCAAACTGCGTGCTTTCGCAAAAAATTAGTTTTTTAATGCATCAAGAATTTTTTGATGCACGCCACCAAAACCGCCATTACTCATCACCAAAATGTGGTCATGCGGTTTTGCAGCGTTTGCAATAGCTTGCACTAACGCGGCCAAATCATCAAAGGTTTTCGCTTTATTGGCAATGGGTTTTAGTGCCGCTGTTGCATCCCAACCCAAATTTGCGCCGTAGCAAAACACTAAATCGGCATCTTTTAAACTTGCTGGCAGTGCTGCTTTCATCACACCCAATTTCATGGTGTTACTTCGCGGTTCTAATACAGCAATTATTCTGGCATCGCCAGCAGCCGCATCCAGCTTGCTTCGCAGACCTGCCAATGTGGTTTCAATCGCAGTGGGGTGATGTGCAAAATCGTCATACACGGTGATATTGTTGACGACACCTTTGGTTTCCATACGGCGTTTCACGTTTTTAAATTCGCTAAGTGCCTCAATGGCAATGCACGGCGCCACGCCCACATGACGCGCAGCGGCGATTGCTGCCAACGCATTCATGCGGTTGTGCTCGCCCAACATTTCCCAGCTTAAATGTGCTTGGCGTTCATTTTTAAAATACACATCAAAACTACCGTCGCCTTTTTCATTCTTTGCTTGCCAATCTGCATCTATGCCAAACTGTTCAACAGGCGTCCAGCAGCCCTTATCTATAACGCGTTTCAGGCTGTCTTCTTTGCCGTTACTCACCACCAAACCGTTTTGCGGCACGGTGCGAATAAGATGATGAAACTGTTTTTCAATTGCCGCTAAATCATCAAAAATATCGGCGTGATCAAATTCTAAATTATTCAAAATAGCCGTGCGCGAGCGGTAATGCACAAATTTTGAGCGTTTATCAAAAAAAGCGGTGTCGTATTCATCCGCCTCAATGACAAAAAATGGTGAAACACTTTTCTTATCTTGTTTAGGCGTTTGTGGCAAACGCGCTGATACGCCAAAATTCTCCGGCACGCCGCCAATCAAAAAGCCAGGCGCCAAACCCGCGTATTCTAATATCCACGCCAACATGGAAGCTGTGGTTGTCTTACCATGCGTGCCTGCCACAGCCAACACCCACTTGCCTTGCAGCACATTCTCACTCAGCCATTGCGGGCCAGAAATATAAGGTAAACCTTGGTTTAAAATTTCTTCCATCAGCGGATTGCCACGTGAAACCACATTACCAATCACGTACATATCGGGGTTAAGCTTAGTTTGCAAAGGATCAAAACCTTCAATCAGCTCAATGCCTTGCGCCTCAAGTTGCGTGCTCATGGGCGGATACACATTCGCATCGCAACCCGTGACGCGATGCCCAGCCTGCTTGGCTAGCACCGCAATACCGCCCATGAATGTACCGCAAATACCTAAAATGTGAATATGCATAACTAAATTTCGGCTAACTCTGAATAGTATTCTTCGTAAATTTCTTTCACAGTTTTACCATTGAAAGTCCAATAAGGTGATGGTTGAATTGGGTAGTCTTCTCTCAAATTCAAAAGCTTTCTAGTGGCTTCTGTAAGAGAGCAAATTTCACCATTCAAATTTACTTTTTTTGCTTCGACTACCTTTGCTTGTAAAATTCCGTCTTTAGAGACAAGCACTGAGCCAAGTGGAATACCCAATTCATAAAAATCCATACGTGGTCTTTTTGTATCTTTCAGTTGCTGTGCTGATTGCTTATCGACTTCTTCAATATCAGCTTCTAATTGATGTTCGAATTGTGCGGTAATATCATCTACTTCGAGAAGCTTTAAAACTGAAATAACGCGGTCAGCCTCAATTTTAAAAAACTCCCTATTGGGATTTATCCTTGTATTACCAAACGCAAAATGCAAAGCTTTTTCAACTTCGTGGGCATCTTTTACTTGGCAAGCAAAGGCGCAGTCAAAGGGAACTGGTACACCAGTGCTGTAGAGCTGCTTCATTCTGCCGTCAACTTCAAGCTGTGTCGTTTTGCCAATTTTAATTAAGCCTGGCATAGCAGGATTAGTTAACAAATAAATAATTTGTGAATATTTGTAAGTCATTTTTACCCCAAATTCGGCGCCAGCCAGCGCTCTAAGTAGTCCTTCGGCAGGTTTCTACGTTTTGCCATATCTTCTATTTGGTCAACTCCAATTTTATCCACGCTAAAATATTTGGCCTGTTTATGCGCCATATAGAAGCCCGAAACTGCAGCGGCGGGCATCATGGCGAACGAATCTGTGAGTGTCATGCCGATTTCATCGCATTGCAGCAAGTGGAACATATCAGCTTTTACCGTATGATCTGGGCAGGCTGGGTAGCCAGGCGCGGGGCGGATGCCTTGATATTGCTCTTTAATCAACGCGTCTACAGCTAGTTTTTCATCGCTCACGTAGCCCCATAAGTCAGTGCGGATTCGCTCGTGCATATACTCTGCGAAGGCTTCTGCAAGCCTATCTGCCAGCGATTTGAATAGTATGCCACTATAATCATCATTGGCATCGGCAAAGCGTTTTTCAATTTTCTCTGTGCCTAAACCAGCGGTGACGGCAAATAGGCCAATGTAATCTGCGATTGTATTTTCTGGCGTAGTTTTTGGCGCAATAAAATCGCTTAAGCATTGGTTTGGCCTAGCAACACCGTCTATCACGGGTTTCACGCTTTGTTGACGCATACCGTAATAGGTAAACGCGACTTGGCTGCGCGTTTCGTCGGTATAAATTTCTATATCGTCATCATTCACCGTATTGGCGGGCATCAGCGCGATGACGCCGTTAGCGGTTAGCCAGCGACCATCGATAATTTTTTTAAGCATGGCTTGCGCCTCGGCAAACACTTTTGTCGCGGCTTCGCCGACTACTTTGTCGCTTAAAATGGCGGGGTAAGCACCTGCTAAATCCCAAGTTTGGAAGAATGGAGACCAATCGATGTATTTTGCAATTAAGCTTAAATCGATATTTTTAAATACGCGCCGACCAATAAACTTTGGCTTCACAGGCGCATTTTCACCTGCAAATGAAAGTTTGGCTTTATTTTTACGAGCGTCAGCAATACTCAACATTGGCACGCCTTTTTTGTTGGCATGTTGCTCGCGCGCTTTTTGGTAATCGGCCTGAATCTCGGCCAAATAGGCGCCGCGTGTCTCGGGCGTAAGCAGGTTTTGCATCACCGAAACCGAGCGCGACGCATCTGGCACATACACAATTGGGCCATCGTAATAGGGCGCAATTTTTACTGCGGTGTGCGCGCGCGAACAAGTTGCGCCGCCTATTAACAGCGGTGTTTGCGCGTTAACAAAATACGGGTCGCGCTGCATTTCTTTGGCAATGTGCGTCATTTCCTCTAAGCTTGGCGTAATCAACCCGCTCAGGCCAATAATATCGGCATTTTCGGCTTTCGCCATGGCTAAAATCTCGGCCGCAGGCACCATTACGCCCATGTTCACCACTTCAAAATTATTGCATTGCAACACTACGCTCACGATATTTTTGCCAATATCGTGCACATCACCTTTTACTGTGGCGATGACCATTTTTCCTTTAGGCTTAGCAACCACACCTGTTCTGGCCTCATCGGCAGCTTTTTCTGCCTCAATAAACGGGATTAAATGCGCCACCGCCGTTTTCATCACGCGGGCAGATTTTACGACCTGAGGAAGGAACATTTTGCCTTGGCCAAACAAATCGCCGACCACGTTCATGCCGTCCATCAGCGGGCCTTCGATGACGTGAATCGGACGGCCACCACTTGCCGCAAATCCAGCACGCGCTTCTTCGGTGTCTTCCACAATATAGTCAGTAATGCCATGCACCATGGCGTGTTCTAGGCGTTTATTTACGCTAATTGGTTGCTCGGCCGTGCCGCGCCATTCCAGCGTTGCCATGACTTTTTTGCCGCCCGCCACCAACGTGCCAGCAATTTCAATCATGCGCTCAGTCGCTGCTAACGGGTTACTTTCGTCTATACGCCTATTCAACACCACGTCTTCTACACGTTCTTTCAGCTCAGGCGTGAGGTCATCGTAAATTCCCATCATGCCCGCATTAACAATGCCCATGGTCATGCCGGCTTTAATGGCGTGATAGAGGAAAACCGTGTGAATCGCCTCGCGCGCAGGGTCGTTACCGCGAAAACTAAAGCTGACATTCGATACGCCGCCCGAAATTTTGGCATGCGGCAGGTGTTGCTTGACCCAGCGCGTGGCCTCGATAAAGTCCACCGCGTAATTGTTGTGCTCTTCTATACCAGTGGCGATGGCGAAAATATTGGGGTCGAATATGATGTCTTCTGGTGGAAAGCCCGTGCTGACTAATAAATCATAAGCGCGTTTGCAAATTTCTGTTTTACGCGCAAACGTATCGGCCTGACCTTTTTCGTCAAACGCCATC
>JANOYU010000034.1:0-16823 GCA_031429035.1 Methylophilaceae bacterium | reverse complement strand
CAAAAGAAAGAAACTCGCTAGTCGCGCGAGAGCGACTTTTACAAAAGACTAAATTTTTTAAGTACAATTTTCCAATTACTAAAAGACTCTCTAATTAAGTCTTTTTGAGATAGAACAGAGCCATCACCAAGGCTAATATTGTAATTTATCTCTGTTGGCTTAGATTGCCCTAGATGAACAGTAACATCACCACTAGTAACATAGGCACCCTCCCGATTAGTATGTCGATTAAGATGCTTACTTCCATTTGCTAGGTCTGCAACAATACGTAATGATTTATGGCCATTCACCTCAACTTCAATATTGCCTCTAACAAATTGGCTAAGATTAATATCGTTTTTAATCCAATCTTTTAAGTGCCAACAATCTTGAAAATAGTGTTGTATGTCATCTTCATAATCGGTAGAACTTTGATATGGCTCGTTTAAGCGAGTATACCCACGCTCCATACGGTCGTATTGTGAACGCCAAGTTACAAGTATTGGTGAATACATATCAACCTCTAACTTAAGTTAAAATGCTAGTAATTACTCGCCATCGCCATCAATCTCGCCACTCTCTCCTCTGTCTTTGGATGCGTACTAAACAAACTATCAAACGACACACCCGCTAATGGATTAATAATCATCATCTGCCCTGTTTCTGGGTGTGCTTCTGCCGTTTGGTTAGGGATTTGTTTCGCGTAATTGCTAATTTTGGTTAGTGCATCGGCCAGCGATTTTGGGTCTTTACTAATTTGTGCACCCATTCTATCGGCCTCGTATTCGCGACTGCGCGAGATGGCCATTTGAATCAACCCTGCAGCCATTGGTGCCAAAAACATCATTAACAAGCTAATGACCATATTTGGGCGCTCACCATCACCACGGCCGCCACCAAACATCATGCCAAACTGCGCAATAGAGCCAATTGCGCCTGCCATGGTGGCAGAGATGGTAGAAATAAGCGTATCGCGATGCTTTACATGCGCTAGCTCGTGCGCCATTACACCGCGTAATTCGCGCTCGGTTAAGGCTTGCATAATGCCCACGGTGGCAGCAACCGCGGCGTTTTCTGGGTTGCGGCCTGTGGCAAAAGCGTTGGGTTGTTGCTCGTTAATCACATACACTTTTGGCATTGGTAGCTCGGCGTTTTGCGCCAGTTCTTTTACCATGTTGTAATAGTTGCGATACTCTATATTGTCAGGCGTAACTTGTACTGCGCCATACATTTTTAACACGGCTTTGTCTGAGAACCAATAAGCATAAAAATTCATCGCGCCAGCTAAACACAGCGCCATAATCATGCCAGTGGCGCCGCCCATTGCGCCACCTACCGCGCCAAATAAGGCGGTAATGCCCGCCATTAAAATAAAGGTTTTCATCCAATTACCGAACATAATATTCTCCTAAAATACAACAAACACTTTGAGCGCTCTACTGCGTTGCGCGGTACTCAAAATCCTCATGTACTACGTGTACATTCCGGTTTCTGCGTTCCGTGCGCCTTGCAGCGCATCTCAAAATATTCGTTTTTTACAAATTATAATATGGGACTTATTTGTTAAAACTTCAAGTAAAAAATTTAGCTAAAAAACTCGCCTATTTTTACATGCTGGCCCTGCACAAATTGTTGCGCAGTTTGACGCTTGCCACCAGGTATTTGCAGCTCTGTTATCATTAAAACACCTTGGCCAGAAGCCGCATGGATACTGCCTTGCAGGCCATGCTCTATATGCACGATTTCACCTACTTTTGCCTTGGTTTGCTGATTTAAATCTGTAGCAAACCATATTCTGCAAGTTTCACCGCGAAATTGTGCGCTAGCAACTGGAAAAGGATTAAAGGCACGAACTTGGCGTGATATTTCTAATGCACTGTTATTCCAACTAATTGCAGACTCACTTTTTTCAAGCTTATGTGCATACGTCACCAAGCTTTCATCTTGCGCCTCGCTTGGTAATTTGCCATTCGCAATCAAGTCTGTCATCGCTTGCAGCATCAAGTCGGCACCATTTTGGCTTAATTTATCATGCAGCGTTTGTGTGGTGTCGGTGTCACGAATCGGCACAACACTTTTGCTAATCATATTGCCTGCATCTAAAGCGGGCACTACTTCCATTATGGTCACGCCAGTCTCAACATCGCCCGCCAACAAGGCGCGATGAATGGGTGCGGCACCACGCCAACGCGGCAATAAACTGGCATGAATGTTATAGCAACCTTTTGAAAACAAATTGAGTACGACTGTGGGAATAATCAAACCGTAAGCCGCCACTATCATCACATCGGCATTCACAGCAGCAATGTGCGCTTGCACATCTGCTGGTTTTAGACTTTCTGGCTGATAAATATTGAGATGATGCTGCAAAGCCAGTTGCTTAATTGGGCTGGCTTTCAATTGCATGCCGCGTCCAGCGGGGCGATCTGGCTGCGTCAGAACTTGTACAATCTCAAACAAACCATTGCTTTGCTGAAGGCTGTGGCTAATTAAAGCTTGTAGCGCAGGCACTGCAAATTCGGGCGTTCCCGCAAAAATTATTTTCATGCTAATAGCTGTTTCGTTCAATTTCGCGATTATGCTTTTGCATCTTTGCGCGAATGCGGTTGCGTTTTAACGGTGATAAATATTCTACAAACACTTTGCCCAATAGATGGTCCATTTCATGCTGAATACACACGCTTAGTAAACCTTCGGCATTAAGTTTAAATTTTTTACCGTTGGCATCTAGCGCTTCCACGGTAATTTTTTCTGCTCGCGTCACTGTCTCGTAAACACCTGGCACCGATAAACAACCTTCTTCGTAATCTTGCTCGCCATTCTTAGCAACGATTTTTGGATTAATAAACACCTGTAAATCGTTTTGTTCTTTGCTGGTATCTACCAACAATAGTTGAATATGTTGATCGACTTGCGTGGCCGCCAAACCTATGCCTGGCGCGTCATACATGGTTTCTGCCATGTCTGCAATTAGCGTGCGAATGTCATCGTTTACCACTTGCACCGGCTTGGCTATGGTGTGCAAACGCGCATCTGGATAATTAAGTATTGTCAGTTTTGCCATGGCTTAAAAATAGTTTAAAAATAAAAGTGTTGTCTTATATCAACAATGCAAGCAATAAAAAGTTCTGTTTTTTGAAAAAAGCTTGATTGTTGAATGGATTACGTGATAAATTTAATGCAATTTCGCGGATACCTTACATTATTTTTGCCGCTATTTTGACCGAGGTCATGCAATGAAAAAACGTATTATAACGCTGCTTGTGCTTAGCTGCTTAAGCTTGAATGCTTTTGCTGATGAAATTGCGCTACAAAAAAACGCACCTGATCGCCATGTGGTTGTAAAAGGCGATACGCTGTGGGGCATTTCTGGCAAATTTTTAAAAGACCCATGGCAGTGGCCAAAAGTGTGGCGTATGAACCGTGCCGATATTAAAAATCCGCACCGTATTTACCCAGGCGATGTGGTGGTGCTAGACACCAGCAGTGGCAGCCCACAACTAAAATTGGTGCGCGAAACAGTGGTACTTGAGCCAGGCATTATTGAAGAGCCGCTAGCAGCCGAAGCCATCCAAACTATTTCACCTAGCGTAATTACGCCGTTTTTAAGCCAACCTTTACTGATTGAAAACGGCAAATTAGATGCCGCGCCACGCATTATATCTGGCCCAGATAACCGCGTGATTTTAAGCCCTGGCACGCGCATTTATGTAAACGGCATTAAAGAAGGCGAAGGCACACATTGGAACATTTACCGTCCGGGTGAACAACTTACTGACCCTGATACAAAAGAATCATTAGGTACAGAAGCCATTTATTTAGGTGATGTTAATATTGCGCGCTTTGGCAACCCTGCCACAGGCGACATTGTGCGTGCCAAAGAAGAAATTTTTGCCAAAGACCGTTTAGTGGTTTCGGCCGATGAATTTAAAAGTAGCTTTGTGCCACACGCACCAGATAAAGCCATTAATGGCCGCATTATGCGTATTTATGGTGGCGTGGCAGAAGGTGGGCCAAATACGGTAGTATCTATTAACCGTGGTAAAAGAGATGGCTTAGAAGAAGGTCACGTGTTGGCAATTAGCCGTTATGGCAGAATTATTACCGACCCAGAATACAAAGATCCAAAAACGAATCAAGTAACGCCAGAACAGAAAAAATTAAAAGAACTAAATTTTGATGTTTACACAGGGGCAGATGGTAAAAAAGTAGTCAATTTTGAAAAAGAGCGCCAGCAATCGCAAGTAGAACTGAAACCTGGCCAAGTAAAATTGCCAGATGAGCGCGTGGGCTTGCTGATGGTATTTAGAACCTTTGATAAAATATCTTATGGTTTAATTATGAACACCACCGATGCCATTTATACGCTAGATAGTGTGCAAACGCCTTAATAATGGCGTCTTTAGCCCATACGCAACAAAATGAAGTTTCTTTATGGGTGGCGCTGCATCAAACCTTAGGCTTGGGCAACGCGGGGCTTTGCCAATTACTAACTAAATTTGGCTCGCCTGAGGCGATTTATAGTGCTAGCATCAGCCAACTGCGCGAGGTTGTTGATGAAGATATTGCCCGTAAAATTAATGCTGGCATTAATACAGAGGCGATTTCTGCAACGCTTGATTGGTTGCAAAAAGACAATGCCCATATTGTTACTTTAGCCGATAGTGACTACCCGCAAAAATTACTCGAAATAGTTAATCCACCCGCAATATTGTATGCGTTAGGGCAGCTACGTTGGCTAAATCACCCCAGCATTGCCATGGTAGGCAGCCGCAGCGCCACACCTCAAGGCGAAAAAAATGCCGAGGATTTTGCACAAAGCTTATGCGAACATGGCTTATGCGTAGTAAGCGGCATGGCGCTAGGTATTGATGGCGCGGCACACCGTGGCGCCCTAAAAGCTAAAAATGGGCAAGCCAGTGGCGCAACTATTGCGGTAGTAGGCACAGGTTTAGATATTGTTTACCCGGCGCGGCATCGTGATTTAGCACACAAAATTGCCGAGCGCGGTTTGATACTTTCAGAGTTCCCACTTGGCACGCCATCTAAAGCGCAAAATTTTCCGCGCCGCAACAGGCTAATCAGCGGCTTAAGTTTAGGCTGCTTGGTGGTAGAAGCTAATATCGGCAGCGGCTCACTCATTACTGCTAGGCTAGCGGCAGAGCAAGGGCGTGAAATATTTGCGATTCCAGGCTCGATACATTCGCCTGTTACCAAAGGCTGCCATCACTTAATAAAACAAGGTGCTAAACTGGTAGAAAACACGCAAGATATTCTGGAAGAAATTAACTGGCAAGGGTTAAAAAAATTGCCCGCTACGAATAGCCCAACTGGACTAATCGAGGTGACAGATAATGAAGTGGGTATTGCCGCAGAAACCAATACAGTGCTAGCGTTGATGGGTTTTGATGCAACTAATTTTGAAACCTTGCTCACACTTTCTGGGTTGACGACAGAAGCGCTTTCCGCCATGCTGATGATGTTAGAACTTGATAGTAAAATTACAGTCTTACAAGGCGGTCAATATCAGCGCTTAGTTTAAGTTTTGGCTTAAAATTTAAGCGCAGGAATACTAATAATAAAAATAGATTCCATCTTTAATAAATGAGGATAAACTATGTTTGAAGTTTTAGTATTCATGTTTGAAAATTACTTTGCCCACCACGCCATGCCCAATAACGAGGTACTGGCGCAAGAGCTTTCTGCGGCTGGTTTTGCACAATCAGATATTTCTGGCGCGGTAAATTGGTTTGATGAGATGAAAACCATGCTCAATCAACCTATGGCCGTTTACTCACACCAAAAAACTGGCATGCGCATATTTGCAGAGCTTGAGCAGAAAAAAATTAACCTAGAAAGCATTAGTTTTATTCTGTTTTTGCAGCAAGCCAATGTGATTAACGATGTAGAGCGCGATTTGATTATTGACCGCGCCATGGCATTAAAACAACAGCAAATTTCTATTGAAGAAATGCGCTGGATAACCATGATTGCCTTGTGGAATGCGGGTCGCGAGAAAGATTACTTATTTGTAGAAGACGCCATGTTTAACCCGCGCGGGCTTACACTGCAATAACTTTTTTATTTTTGTACGCCAATATTTTGGATAATATTGGAAATAACGCCAGCTTGATTAAGCGTATAAAAATGCAAGCTAGGCACGCCCCAAGTCAATAAGCGCTCGCAAAGCTCACTCACCACATCTATGCCCAATGCGCGTAGCGATGGCATATCATCTGCATAAGCTTCTAGGCGCAAACGCAACCAACGTGGAATCTCTGCGCCACAAATGCCCGAAAATCTTGCAAGTTGTGTGTAGTTATAAATTGGCATCACACCTGGCACAATCGGCACGTTAATGCCGTCTTTGCGGCAACTTTCTACAAACCTAAAATACGCATCGGCATTGTAAAAATATTGCGTAATAGCCGAGTTTGCGCCCGCTTCAATTTTGCGTTTAAAATTAGCCATATCTTTGGCGGCAGAAATCGCTTCTGGGTGAAACTCTGGGTAGGCTGCTACTTCTAAGTGAAACCAATCACCTGTTTCTTGGCGAATAAACTGCACTAGCTCATTGGCATATTTAAAATCGCCCACACTCACTTCGCCAGAAGGCACATCGCCACGCAAAGTGACTAGGCGTTTAATGTTATGCGCTTTGTATGCGGTTAACAGCTCCCGAATCTCATCTTTGCTAGATGATATGCACGAAATATGCGGCGCGGCTTGGTGGCCTTCTGCTTGCATTTCAAACACAGTTTCTTTGGTTCTATCAGTGGTTGAGCCACCCGCACCAAAAGTCACCGAGAAAAACTCAGGCTTAAATTGTGCCAGCTGCGCACGCGTTTCGCGCAAGTTGGCAATGCCCTCCGCCGTTTTTGGCGGAAAAAACTCAAAACTAATAGGGATATTTTTCATATTTTTATTTTAAACTTTACAAAGCATGAGAAAGATATAAGTGTTTTAGTCTTTTTTATCTTTATCGATCACTATCGCAGATAGAATCCACGAAATAACACTGTATGCAAATGCGCCAATAATGCCCGCTTTGAGTGTATTTACCTCGAAGCCCTGAAGAAAATGCCCTACGCCCCAAAATAGCACGCCATTAATCACAAAAATAAATAAACCCAATGTGATAATAGTAACTGGCAATGTGAATATCACCAAAATCGGCTTAATCAACATATTCGCCAAACCAATCACCACCGCCGCAATGGCTGCAATTAAAAAGCTTTGCACATGAATACCTGGCACTAAATAAGCCACGCCCAGCAATGCCAGTGCGTTTAATAGCCAGCCGACGAGTAATTTCATGTGCAAGTCACTTTCTGATTAATAACGATAAGTATCTGGCTTGTAAGGGCCATCTTGCGATACGCCAATATATGCCGCTTGCGTTTCACTTAAACGCGTCAATTGTGCGTTTAATTTCTTCAATTGTAACACCGCTACTTTTTCATCCAAATGTTTTGGCAACACATACACTCCCACTGGGTAATCGGCTTGGCGCGTAAATAACTCAATTTGCGCAATGGTTTGGTTTGCAAAGCTAGAGCTCATTACGTATGAAGGATGACCAGTTCCGCAACCTAAATTCACTAAACGACCTTTAGCTAACAGAATAATTTTTTTACCGTTTGGAAACTCAACATGATCTACTTGCGGCTTAATTTCATCCCATTTGTATTTTTCTAGGCTTGAAACATCAATTTCGTTATCAAAATGGCCAATGTTACACACAATGGCTTGGTCTTTCATTTTCGCCATGTGGTCGTGCGTAATCACATGGTAATTACCAGTTGCCGTTACAAAAATATCTGCATGTTCTGCTGCATAATCCATCGTAACAACTCTATAACCTTCCATCGCCGCTTGTAATGCGCAAATCGGGTCAATTTCTGTTACCCAAACTTGGGCAGAAAGCGCACGCAATGCTTGTGCAGAACCTTTACCTACGTCACCATAGCCCGCTACCACAGCCACTTTACCTGCAATCATTACGTCGGTTGCGCGTTTAATCGCATCTACCAATGATTCACGGCAACCATATAGATTATCGAATTTAGATTTAGTCACTGAATCGTTGACGTTAATCGCTGGGAAGGCCAATTTACCCTCTTTATGCATTTGATACAGTCTATGAACACCCGTAGTGGTTTCTTCGGTTACGCCTATAATTGCAGCCAAGCGTACAGAATACCAAGTTGGGTCAGTTTTTAGTTTGGCTTTAATCGCATCAAACAAGCAAATTTCTTCTTCAGACGTTGGTTTTGAAATCACGCTTAAATCTTTTTCTGCACGCGTACCAAGGTGCAATAGCAAGGTCGCATCGCCACCATCATCCAAAATCATGTTGGTGTACGTTGGTTTACCATCTTGGCCATCTGCCCACTCAAAAATGCGGTGCGTGTAATCCCAATATTCGGTAAGCGTTTCGCCTTTAATGGCAAATACTGGCGTGCCACCAGCTGCAATCGCCGCCGCCGCATGGTCTTGGGTGGAGTAAATATTGCATGACGCCCAACGCACATCCGCACCCAAATCTTTCAGTGTTTCAATCAATACAGCAGTTTGAATCGTCATGTGCAGGCTGCCAGTAATGCGCGCGCCTTTTAACGGCTGGGTAATGGCAAATTCTTCACGAATCATCATTAAGCCTGGCATTTCGGTTTCGGCAATGGCAATTTCTTTACGGCCAAAAGCCGCTAGGCCAATGTCGGCCACAATATAATCTTTAGTTTTTTGTTTAGTATCGGTCACAGTATTCATTTTTAATATCCTAAAATGTGTGACTATTGGGCTAAATGCGGTCGCCAAAAACAAAAACGGCGCTTCACTTTAAGCAACCAATAATCGGTTAATAAAGTGAACGCCGTTTGCGAGGTGCTTTTGTATTTGCTTGCACCTAACCGAGCCTAGAGCCACGCTTTATTTAAAAGCAATGGCTTCGCAACGTTCCTCGGTTAATTTTTACTGCTTGATAGAGCGCATTATAGCGAAATCGTTCAGATTGTCAAAAATGCGGTTTATTAAATATGCCGTTATTTGATAATGCCTGCTTTTTTAAGCTGCGCAATCTGAAAGTTAGCATGTGCGTCCAAGCAGTTTTTTGTATAGTCGTCTGAGTGTAACTTCTGGTTAATAAAACAATCCCAACCAACAAACTTATATTTGTAGCTAGAAGATTTTTTATAAGTAGTGCGGCCATATTCAGCGTTCGGAATTAATTGAAGAACTGAAGCATTCCAAAATACATCTATTAGCGAGCTTCCATAAAGAGTTCCACGCTCCTCTGTAAGCCAAACTAGATGAGTTGCGTCTTGCATTTGTTGCTCTCTGCCTGAAGGGTCTGGTGAAGCAAATTTTTCAAATTTAATAGTAAAGTCTGCTTTCAATCCTAGCGCCTCAATTTTTTCTACTAAATTTTCTGCATATTGTGTCCATTGCTCCACAGAACGTTTTGTTCCAAAGAAACTACTATTATTTTCTAAAGAAACATCAAAGTCAAAAATTATCTTTTTGGCAGGCGTCGGCTGAATATTATCAAAAATAGCTGGTTCAGCAGTTAATTTTGCTTGCGAAGCTGCACACCCTAACAATGTTAAAGTCGCGCAACAGCTAGCTAGAATTCTTAATTTTTGTAACATTACACGCTCTTTCAAAGTAAGCAGTAAATATATAACTTACAATCCCGCTGCTGCTTTAAGTGCAGCCGCTCTATCTGTTTTCTCCCAAGTAAACTCAGGTTCTTCGCGACCAAAATGGCCGTAAGCAGCGGTTTTGGTATAAATCGGGCGCAATAAATCGAGCATTTTTACGATGCCTTTTGGGCGTAAATCAAAATGCTCACTCACTATTTGCGTCAACCTTTCATCTGAAATTTTGCCTGTGCCGTAGGTTTCCAACATAATCGATGTAGGCCGCGCCACACCAATGGCGTAACTAATTTGCACCATACATTTATCGGCCAGCCCAGCCGCCACAATGTTTTTGGCCACATAGCGCGCTGCATAAGCCGCGCTGCGGTCCACTTTTGATGGGTCTTTACCCGAAAACGCGCCGCCGCCATGTGGTGCTGCGCCGCCATAAGTATCGACAATAATTTTACGGCCTGTTAAACCGCAATCACCCTGCGGGCCGCCAATGACAAAGCGCCCAGTCGGATTGACTAAATATTTGATGTCGCCTTTAATCAACTCTTTTGGCAACATTGGTTTGATGATTTCTTCAATCACCGCTTCGCGAATGTCTTTCAAATCCATTTCTGGCGCGTGTTGCGTAGAAACCACGACGGTGTCGATACTGTCTGGCTTGCCATCCACATATTTAATGGTGACTTGGCTTTTGGCATCTGGGCGCAACCAAGATAGCACGCCATTTTTGCGCAATTGTGCTTGGCGTTCCATTAAACGGTGCGAAAGCCAAATGGGCAAAGGCATGAGTTGCGGCGTTTCATTTACCGCATAGCCGAACATCAAGCCTTGGTCGCCCGCGCCTTGGTCTAGCGGGTCGTCATGTGCGCCATCAACACCTTGCGCAATGTCTGGCGATTGTTTGTCGTAAGCGACTAATACGGCACAGCCTCTGTAGTCGATACCGTAATCGGTATTGTCGTAGCCAATACGCTTAATGGTTTCGCGCGCCACTTTAATATAGTCAACGTTTGCGGTTGTTGTGATTTCGCCAGCCAGCACGACTAAACCTGTGTTTGCTAAGGTTTCAGCAGCTACGCGTGCAGTTGGATCTTGCACTAAAATGGCATCTAAAATGCTGTCGGATACTTGGTCTGCGAGTTTGTCTGGATGGCCTTCAGAAACAGATTCTGAAGTAAAAAGATAGTTGTTCGTGGTTTGAGTCATTGAGTGCGCCTTGAAATTTAAAAGTTAAAAGTAAAACAATATTCACTAAAGGCTGAAGGAATATTGAAAATCACTTATGGTCTGTTTACACAGAATGCGTATTCTACACTTATAACTACTTGTAAACATACAAATTTGCTAGAATAGCCCTAACAGGCCATATGAATATACATATAGATATAACTGAGAAAATTTTAGCGTGATGAAAATCAATTTCACCAAAATGCAGGGTGCGGGCAATGATTTCGTGATGATTGATGGCTTTACTTCGCCTATTTCCTTGAGCGCAGCGCAAATCAAAAAAATCGCTAATCGCCACTTTGGTGTGGGTTGCGACCAGCTTTTAATTGTAGAAAAAACCACATTGCCAAATGTCGATTTTAAATATCGTATATTCAATGCGGATGGCGGCGAGGTAGAACAATGCGGCAACGGCGCACGTTGTTTTGTGCGTTTTGTGCGGGCAAAAGGTCTCAGCCAAAAACAAGAAATTGCGGTAGAAACCGCCTGTGGCTTGATTACGCTGACTTTACAAAAAGATAATCAAGTCACCGTGAACATGGGTGCGCCGCGTTTTGAGCCAAACGAAATCCCATTTGTTGCTGATGCACGAGCAAATTTATATGCCTTGGAAGCCAATATCCATGCGGGTTGCAGAGGCATCGAAAAAGATACTCTACAAATAGCAGCACTTTCAATGGGCAACCCACATGCGGTATTAATTGTGGATGACGTAGAAACCACCAACGTGGCTGAACTTGGACCGCTGATTGAAGCACACGCGAGTTTTCCGCAACGAGTAAACGCAGGTTTTATGCAAGTTGTAAATTCGCACGAGATTAAGCTGCGAGTTTACGAACGCGGTGCGGGCGAAACGCTGGCATGCGGCACTGGCGCTTGCGCGGCTGTGGTTTCTGGTATTCAATTAGGGTTACTCACAACACCAGTTTTGGTGCATGCACGTGGCGGTGACCTTAATATTGCATGGCAAGGTGAAGGCAAACCAGTGATGATGACTGGCGATGCCGAAATTGTGTTTGAAGGCAATATTACAATTTAAAAAATTAGAAAATTAACTAAAAAATTAATTAGGGATAATGATGCAACAAGATGACGTAAAAGCGTATTTAAAAGCCAACCCCGAGTTTTTTGAGGCCAATGCCAGTTTTTTGGCCGAAATTAAGCTACCCAGCCCGCATGGCAGCGGCACCATTTCATTGGCCGAGCGCCAGCAACTGGCACAGCGCGATAAAATTGATGCGCTAAAAACTAATTTTGCCGAGCTGGTGCTAAATGCGCGCGATAACGATACGATAGGCAATAAAATGCACATGCTGAATATTGCGCTGCACAAAGCCAAAAATTTTGACACGATAGAACAATTAATTAGCGACAATTTGCCAGAAAATTTTGATTTATCTGAAACTTGCTTGCGTATTTGGGCTTATCCACTTAATTCTAGAACCCGCAGCAATTTAGTATTTAGCGATGTTTCTGAGCAAACCAAAACCTGGGTGGCGGCGCTTACACAGCCTTATTGCGGCCAGCTGCCAGAGATTGCCACAGATGATTGGTTTATTGAGCCCGCCGCTTCAATCGCTTTAATTCCCTTGCGTTTAGAGCAAAATATCGGCTTTTTGGCGCTGGCCAGCGATGATAAAAATCATTTTTATGCCGAGATGGGCACCGATTTTTTAGCTAAAATTGGCGATATTATCAGCGCAGCTTTATCGCGACATTTAGAGTTAAGTTAAACATTTATTGATGTGGATTTACTAACTGAATATTTAGAGTTTTTGCAATTTGAGCGCGGATTAAGCCTGCTCACGCGCGAAAATTACGCCAGAGATATCACCCAGCTTATTAAATTAGCTGATGCCCTTGGCTTAAAAGAATTACAAAACATCCACATACGGCGTTTTATCGCCACCCTACATTCTAAAGGCTTGGGCGGCAAAAGCATTGCACGCATGCTTTCTAGTTGGCGCGGTTTTTTCACTTTTTTGGTCAATCGCAAAGGATTTACGCAAAACCCTGTTATCGGTTTGCGCGCGCCAAAATCGGCCAAAACTTTGCCGCAAGCGCTGTCAATCGAGCAAGCTAGCAAGCTGGTAGATATAAAAGGTGAAGATAAATTAAGCGTGCGCGACCATGCGATTTTGGAGCTGTTTTACTCGAGCGGTTTGCGCCTAAGCGAGCTGGTAAACTTGAATATTGATGCGCTAGATTTTAGTGAAGGCACGGTAGAAGTCACCGGCAAAGGCAACAAAACACGCATTGTGCCGATGGGCGCGCATGCCATGGGGGCAATGCAAAAATGGCTGCAAATTCGTGCAACTATCTCTATTAACGATACCGCCAGAAAGCCCGTTTTTATTGGCTTGCAGGGCAATCGCGTTGGCGCGCGTAATTTGCAACTTCGATTAAAAGAATGGTCGATTAAGCAAGGCATTCACTCTAGCGTGCACCCGCACATGCTGCGCCACAGCTTTGCATCGCACGTGTTGCAAAGCAGTGGCGATTTACGCGCTGTGCAAGAAATGCTGGGCCATGCCAACATTAGTACTACCCAAGTTTATACGCATTTAGATTATCAACATTTGACCAAAGTGTATGACGCAGCGCACCCTAGAGCGAAAAAAATAGGGGCAAAAAAAATGAGTTCCAAAGAGAAATAGGGGCAAAAAAGAAATGATACAAAGCTATCACGCCCACATTTATTTTAGCTTAGATGAAATGCCGCTGGCCGCGCAAGTACGCGACAATCTCATCAAAACGCTGCCGCAACTCACTTATAAAGGTCAGCTTATTCCTATGCCAATTGGCCCGCACCCCAAGCCTATGTTCGAGCTACATATTCCTGCTGCCAGCATTAATTTTGCGATGGCAACGATTGATGGCTTGCGTGAAGGATTATCGGTGCTGATTCACCCTGTGCAACATGACGAGCTGCAAGCGCACACTGATATCGCACGCTGGTTGGGCGATAAGCTAGTGCTTAATTTAAGTGTGTTAAAGTAATTGCCTTGTTTTGCTGCGTTTATTTTGGCTGCCAAACATCATTAAATTGCTGTAAAGTTAAACTGCGTTAAATTAATAATTTTATAAAATATGCGTCTATTTCATCAGCTATTGTCACTTCACCTAAAAAGCATTCTGATTGCGGCCTTACTCATTCGCGTTATATGGGCTTGTTTTGTGCCTGTCGATGCCGTTTCAGATTCTTTTTTATATGATGCTTTTGCAAAAAGCATTGCCGCTGGCAACGGTTATGCCTTTCCCAATGGCGATATTACGGTGTATTGGCCAGTTGGCACATCGGCTATTTATGCCGTGTTGTACCAATTATTTGGTGTTTCTTATTTGCCCATTATTATTTTTAATGTGGCAGTTGGTGTATTGATTGTTTACTTAAGTTACCTATTGGCGCTGCGCTACTTAAATAAAAATATCGCACAAATTGCAGCCATGCTATTGGCTTGCTGGCCTATATTGATTCAATTTACTACTATTTTAGCCAGTGAGTTAATTTTTATTGCATTGGTTTTAAGCGCCATTTACGTTTGGGGGTCAGCAAAATTATCGCCCATTTTACGCGCCATCATTTGGGGTGCACTGGTGTGTGGCGCCACTTATGTGCGGCCTACAGCATTGCCCTTGCTAGCATTATTGCCCGCTTTGGCATGGTTTGCACAGCGCAATATTCGCGCTTGTATGCTTTCATTTTGCATCGCCACAGTTACAGCAGCGCTATTATTTTCGCCTTGGGTATACAGAAACCAGCAACAATTTGGTGCGCCAGTGTTAGTTTCTGCCAATGGTGGCGTTAACTTGTGGATGGGAAATAACGCAAGCTCGAACGGTGGTTATACTGAGCTGCCTGATATTCAATTTGAAAATGAGGTAGTGCGAGACCAGCATTTTAAACATGAAGCCATTGATTATATTAAAAATAATCCGCAACAATATATGCGCCTAGCGGCGTTAAGAGCGGTAATGACTTATAAAGCCGAAACCATTGGAATTGTTTGGAACGGTTATTTTGAAAAGCATTTTGACCAACAAAAAATATTAATCCTGAAATTAATCAGCAGTGTTTATTGGTGGTTTATGCTAGCGTTGGCTAGCGTGGGTTTATACCAAATATTCAAAGATAAAAAGCTCAAACTTTTTCACCCCATCATCATAGTGCCGGCATTTTTCTTTATTTTTCCCATTTTAACGGTGGCGCAAGATCGTTATCATCTGCCCATTAACCCTTTTTTGGCCATATTTGCGGCTTACGCAATACAGCGGTTCTATCAACAAAATCTTAATTTAAAGGATTCAAATTGAGTAAATATCTAGTGCTACTTATTATGTGCAGCGTTTTACTGTCTTCTATTGCGCAAATTGTACTTAAAATGGGCATGAGCAACCCTGCGGTATTAAGCGCAATTCAATCGGCATCGGCATTACAAAGCGTAAAAACCATCGCCACCAATATATATGTCATTGGCGGGCTTGGGCTTTATTTTGCTAGCGCCGCAGTATGGTTGCTGGTGTTAGCGAAAGTGGAGGTCAGTTTTGCCTACCCTTTTGTCGGCTTAGGTTTTGTAGTCACCATGTTATTGGCCTATTTTATTGGTGGCGAGGCATTAACCAGCACAAAAATAGCAGGCACTTTATGCATTGCCATTGGCGTTGCTATTATGGCACAAGGCTAATATGGGCAATGCCAACAAGCCTTTATGTGTTGATTGCGATGGCACACTCATCGCCACTGATTTGCTTTATGAAGCATTCTTTTTGCTATTAAAACAGTATCCTATTGGGCTGTTTCTTTTACCTTTTTGGCTAGTAAAAGGTAAAGTTTACCTAAAAGAGCGTTTGGCAGAGCATGTTGTATTTGATTGGTCGACGCTGCCATATCGGCAAGAAATCATTGATTTAATTAATGATGCGCGCGCAGAAGGCAGGCAAACGGTGCTGGCAACCGCTTCACCTAGGGCTTGGGCAGATGGCATTGCTAATCATCTTGCTTGCTTTGATAGCGTGGTTGCTACCGAGCAAGGCGTTAATTTATCTGGTCAAAACAAAGCCAATCATCTGGTTAAATTGTATGGTGAAAAAAACTTTGATTACGCAGGTGATGCACATATAGACATAGCTGTTTGGCAGCATTCTGCAAGTGCAATTGTCGTTTCTAACAATACTGGGCTTATTAACGCAGCTGCTAGAACTGTTGAAAATAGCCATGTAGTGAAGCCAAAAAGTGCAAATTTTTTAGTTTATTTACGTGCACTGCGCGTACACCAATGGTTAAAGAATCTACTCGTTATCGTACCGCTATTAGCTGCTCACCAAGCCAATGTGCTGCAAGGTTTAGTGCAAGTAATTTATGCATTTTTTGCGTTTAGTTTATGTGCCTCTGCCGTGTATGTGCTTAACGATTTATTAGATTTAGAATCTGATAGGCAACATGTTCGTAAGCGCAAAAGGCCATTTGCTACTGGCAGCATTCCACTTTGGCAAGGCATGTTAATGGTGCCTGCGCTATTGGCTATTGCATTTGCCATAGCCGCCATGTTACCTAAACAATTTATATTGGTATTAGCGGCTTATTTTGTAATGACGTTAGCCTATTCAATTCGGCTTAAAAAACAAGTGATTGTAGATGTAATGCTGCTAGCGGGCTTATACACCATGCGCATTATTGCAGGTGCCGCTGCCACTCAAATTACACCATCTTTTTGGCTGCTGGCATTTTCCATGTTTATATTTCTCAGTTTAGCCATGGTTAAACGCTATTCCGAGCTGCTAATCACTTTGCAGAATAACAAGCAAGAAGCAGCTGGCAGAGGCTATGCAGTAAGCGATTTGCCAGTATTAATGTCGATAGGCGTTAGTTCTGGCATAGGCTCTGTATTAATTTTAGCGCTTTACCTTAATAATCCAGAAACCAATAAAATGTATCCCAACACCATGTGGCTGTGGCTGATG
>JANOYU010000033.1:0-19821 GCA_031429035.1 Methylophilaceae bacterium | reverse complement strand
GAGAGAATTTCATCGCCGATGATGTAGATGCCGAAGGTTTGCAAAAGCTTACTTAACTTGCTGCAATTGGCTTAAAAGTTCTGGCACATCTGTTTGAATAATGCTCCACAGCGTATCGTTATCAATACCCAAATAACCATGAATAAGTTTGTTGCGCGTAGCGATAATTAACCGCCATTGCACTAGTTTGTACTTCTCGCGAATCTCTTGTGGAACATGCGTTGCTGCCTCACCAATTAACTCCAAATTGCGTAAAGTTGCATCGTAAGTAATGCCGCTATTTACAAAACGGTCTAAATCAAAACCATCGGTGTAGCTCATCACGTTTTCGGCAAACGCAATCATATCGCTCACATAAAAGCGCCATTCACGTTGCGGCGATTCAGACATCAATTGCCTCACGCTCAATGTAGGGGCGTAGCTCGGTACGTAAGGCTTTCTCGGTCACTAAATCAACGGTGCAACCGAGCAAGTCTTCTAAATAAAACTGCACGCCAAAATAGCGTTGTGATGTGGCTACACCATCAAAATTCACCAAAATATCAATATCACTATTTGCGGTGGCACAATCGCGCGCGGTAGAGCCAAACAAAGCCAAACGTGTCACGCCAAAGCGCTGGCTAAGTAATACTTTGCTATTGGTGAGCGATTGAATAGCTTGTTGTTTATTCATAGTAGTTAGTTTAGCAAAGAATATGAGTTTTTAGCTTTTAGCTGCGTTAAAAATAATCTTAAATTGCCAATACTTTCTTTTAAAAATTCAGCAGACATTTGGAGGTGTAGTAATGGAGTTGGCTGAATATTATGCGAAAACTGTTTAATAATTACCTTTACTTGCTCTTTCTCTGCTGCATTACCTTTTCCATGCTTTAAATAATTTACAAAGTCTCTAAGCTCTTTAATTTTTTCATAGTTACTTACATTAAATTCAATTTGCAATTTGCCCATTATTTTTTCGGCGTCCTTCAATTCGTTGAATTTGAAGTTACTCTGTCCTGCATCATTGATAATCTCAATTAAACATTGGTCAATAAATGCACCTAGCGCAATATATAACGCATTAATGGTTTGTTGATTTGCCCACTGCAAGGAGTTTTGAACTCCATAGAAATACAATTCTTTATCAATATCTCTTTGAGCATCGTAATTCGGGTCTTTTTCTGCAAGTTCCTCTGAACAACTCGCATTAAACTCATATTCTGCTAGTGATTTAACAATAGTAGATTCCTCATCATCTATCTGATTCATGGCTGGGACAAGAACCTCAAACCAAGTATGTTCAAGACAGTTAAGCGTAACAATTAAAGAATGAATTTTTAGGTCTATGTTTTTAAGATGTTTTTTCAAATTTAATGCGCACTTTCCCAATTACTACCCACGCCTACCTCTGCCAACAACGGTACAGATAATTTCGCTACATTCTGCATCAGTGTTGGCAAAGTAGATTTGACTAATTCAAGTTCACTATCTGGCACTTCTAGCACCAGTTCATCATGCACTTGCATAATCAATTTGGTTTTTAAGCTTTCACCACTTAACTTTTCTGTCGCCAACCAGTTGGCGACGGCAATCATGGCGAGTTTAATTAAATCGGCTGCGGTGCCTTGCATAGGCGCATTGATGGCAGCACGCTCTGCGCCATTGCGCCGTTGCACATTCGCACTATTGATTTCTGGCACCCATAAACGCCTACCAAAATAGGTTTCGACATAGCCTTGCTTTTTGGCAATTTCGCGCGTGTTTTGCATATAGGCTTTTACGCCAGGGTAGCGCGCAAAGTAGCGTTCGATATAGCTGGCAGCTGCGCTACGCTCGATGTTCAGATTTTGTGCAAGGCCAAATGCGCTCATGCCGTAAATGAGGCCGAAGTTAATCACTTTTGCATACCTGCGTTGCTCGCTATCCACAGCATCGCGTTCTACACCAAACACTTCAGCTGCTGTGTGGCGGTGAATATCCTCGTTATTGGCAAATGCTTGCAACATGCCTGCATCTTGCGACAGGTGCGCCATGATGCGTAACTCAATTTGTGAGTAATCGGCAGACACAATATGCGAACCTTGTGGCGCAATAAACGCTTCACGAATGCGACGGCCTTCGGCGCTTCTAACAGGAATATTCTGCAAGTTAGGGTCGCTACTGGCCAGCCTACCAGTAATCGCCACCGCTTGGTTGTAGCTGGTGTGCACACGCCCCGTGCTGGCGTTTATCATTTTCGGTAGTTTATCGGTGTAGGTAGATTTAAGTTTTGCCAAGCCGCGATACTCCAATAAAACCTTAGGTAGCGGGTGGTCGAGCGCCAGTTCTTGCAGTACGTCCTCGTCAGTACTTGGCGCCCCTGAAGGCGTTTTTTTGGTGGGCTTAATACCCAGCTTATCGAACAAAATTTCTTGCAACTGTTTAGGTGAGGCCAAGTTAAAAGGCTGGCCTGCCAGTTCATATGCTTGGTTTTCTAGCGCGATTAACTTTAGGCCAATTTCGTTGCTTTGCGCCCTTAACATTTCTGCATCAATCAGCACACCATTGCGTTCGATGGTAAATAAACAGGCTGAGCTAGGTATTTCGATTTGGCTGTAAATAAAGTTTAATTTTGCGTCGTTGGCAATCACAGGATACATGGCTTGGTGGAGCTGCAAGGTAATATCCGCGTCCTCCGCAGCATATTCTGCAGCCGTTTCTACCGTCACTTGATTAAAACCAACTTGCTTGGCGCCTTTGCCCGCCACTTGCTCAAAGCTAATTGGGGTAATGCCCAAATGCCGCTCTGCCAGCGCATCCATACCATGCGTTTTGTGCGATTCAAACACATAAGATTGCAGCATGGTGTCGTGCGCAATACCGTTAAGCGCAACACCGTGATTGGCTAATACATGTTGATCATATTTTAAATTTTGACCCACTTTTTTAATCGCTTCGTTTTCAAGAATTGGCTTCATTTTTACCAAAGTCTCGGCAAAATTAAGCTGGTCTGGTGCATCAAAATAATCATGCGTGAGTGGTAAATAAGCGGCGCTACCAGCCTCAACCGCAAAAGATAAGCCGACAATTTTAGCGGTCATTGGGTCGAGTGAAGTGGTTTCTGTATCCACACAGATTAGCTCGACTTTGTTTAGTTTTTCAATCCAAGCATTTAATTGCGTGATGCTTAAAATGGTTTCGTAGTTACGGGTGGTGATGGGGGTGTAGTTGACTTCGTTTGAAGTGACGTCGCCCCTCACCCCTAGCCCCTCTCCCGCTTGCGGGCGAGGGGAATCGAATAGCCCCTCTCCCTTTGAGGGGAGAGGGTGGAGCGAAGCGGAGGGAGAGGGTGAAACAGTTGATGCACCTGTGCCATCAGCCATATTATCCAGCTCGCGGCGCCAGCTTTTAAACTCAAAGCGGTCAAACAATTCGGCCAGTTTTGGCTTATCAATGGCTTGTGGTGATAAATCAGCCAAATTATCTTGAATGCCAATATCGCAGCGGATGGTAATGAGCTCACGCGCAGTGGGCAGCCACGGTAAGGCTTTACGTAAATTGTCGCCCACCACGCCCGTAATTTCACTGGCATTGGCGACAATATTATCTAAATTGCCGTATTGCGTCAGCCATTTTACTGCCGTTTTTGGGCCGACTTTTTCAACCCCAGGCACGTTGTCTGAGGTGTCGCCAACTAGCGTTAAATAATCGATAATCAAACTGGGCGGAATACCGAATTTCTTTTCAACCCCAGCAATATCCAGCACGTCATCCACGCGCCTAAATGCATCGCGCATAGTGTTTACCACCGTGATTTTATCGTTAACCAACTGCGTAATATCTTTATCGCCCGTGCTAATGATTGTGCGAACACCTTCACGCTCGGCTTGCTTAGCTAGCGCGCCAATCACATCATCCGCTTCAACGCCGTCAATCATAATTAGCGGCCAACCAAGCGCTTTAATCGCCTCGTGTAATGGCTCAATTTGTGGGCGCAAATCATCGGGCATGCTGGCGCGGTTTGCCTTATATTCGGGGTAAATATCATCGCGAAAGGTTTTGCCTTTGGCATCGAACACGCACGCGCTATAATCGCTGGGGTAATCTTTATGCAAGCGGCGTAGCATATTCAATACGCCCTGAATTGCGCCAGTGGGCTCGTTGTGGCTATTGCGCAAATCGGGCATGGCGTGAAAAGCTCTATACAAATAAGATGAACCATCTACAAGAAGCAATGTTTTCATAAGTTTAGGATGCTTTAAAAATGACAAAAAAATTACCAAAAATAATCGAGCCAGAATTGCTTAACAACAACTCAGAAAGCCACGAAGCCTGGCACGCATTTGAGATTATGGCAGAATTTGTGTCGGCGACCGAAAAGTTAAAAGAAATTACGCCCGCGGTGTCTATTTTTGGTAGTGCGCGTACCTTGCCAACGCACCCGTATTATAAGCTTACTGAAGAGATAGCTAAACAGTTAAGCGATGCGGGTTTTAGTGTGATTTCTGGCGGTGGGCCAGGCTTGATGGAGGCTGCCAATAAAGGCGCGTTTGCAGGTAAATCGCCCAGCGTTGGCCTAAATATTGAGCTGCCACACGAGCAAATTGGTAATGATTACCAAGATATTGGTATTAACTTTCAACATTTTTTTATGCGCAAAGTCATGTTTGTAAAATATGCTAGCGCCTATGTAGTGCTGCCGGGCGGTTTTGGCACGCTAGATGAGCTAATGGAAGCGATTACGCTGATACAAACCAGAAAAAGCCGAAAAATACCGATTATTTTAGTAGGAAAGCATTTTTGGGCGGGCTTGCTCGATTGGCTAAAAAATTCGCTGGTGCATGAAGGAATGGCTAACCCAGCCGATTTAGAATTGATTCAATTAATAGACGAGCCAGCAGCCATTGTGGAAGCCATATTTAAGCACTTTGAATCGACAGGTTTTGAGCTGACGCCAACCGAGCGCAAGGCGATGTTGTATTTGTAGCCAATAATAATCAGAATAATCAATCAGTTTGATGACTTATTGATGCGCTTTTTGTTAGAATGATGCACTATTAGATTGTGAGAATAAAATGCAAAAAATAAAGTTATTTGCCGCGCTGCTATGTGTGCTTTTAATGCCTTATGCCGCGCTTGCTGCCACGCCCGCTAATGCCGAACCGCTTGAAGAAGTGCCGCCGCCGCCAAAAGTGCTAGATGGCGAGGTGCTAGAAGGCGAACCACAAATCACTATTCGCAAAAAAGGCAAAGAAACTATTGAGGAATACCGCATTAATGGCGAAATGTACATGATGAAAGTAACGCCCGAACATGGTGTGCCTTACTATTTGCATAAAGAAGACCAAGAGGGTGGCTGGGTGAATACGGGGCCTAATCCACCGTTGGTGATTCCTAAGTGGATTCTTTTTCGATTTTAACTAAGCAGGTAAAAAGTATCACCTGCGTGCCTATTTTAAAGTTAAAAATCTTCCAATCCGTCATTCCCGCGCAGGCGGGAATCCATTTTAATTATAAAAGTCAACTTGGATTCCCGCCTGCGCGGGAATGACGAGTTCGAAAATAAATTACCTTTTGTTATGTCTGTTTTTACCACCTTAACCCTAGAAGAAGTGCGCATTTGGTTGCGCGATTTTGATTTGGGCGACATTATAGAATTGCGCGGCATTGCTGCTGGCATCACTAATACTAACTACTTTGTTGTTACCCAAAACAATCGTCAAGAGCAAACTCGTTACGTGCTGACTGTTTTTGAGCATAATAAGCTGGAAGAACTACCTTATTTTGTTGATTTAATGACGCACTTAGCCAAGCATGGCGTGCCTTGCCCCACACCTATTACAGATAAAAATGGCCTAGCCTTGCACGTGTTAAAAGGCAAGCCAGCGTTGATGGTGAGCTGCTTAAAAGGTAGCGATACTGAAACACCAAATGTTGCCCAATGCGCACAAGTGGCTAAAACATTGGCGCAGATGCATATTGCAGGAAAAGACTTTGTTAAAAAGCCGCATAATCAACTGGGCGTAGAATGGCGCGAAGTAACAGCACAGCAAGTGATGCCAAAACTTAAGCCTGATGAACAAATATTGTTAAAAACCGAGCTAGATTTTCAAGCAAAATTAGATTTAAGCGCCTTGCCGCATAGCGTGGTGCATGGCGATTTATTTCGCGATAACGTGCTATTTGATGGCGACAATCTTGGCGGCTTTATCGATTTTTATTATGCTTGCGATGATAGCCAAGCCTACGATGTGGCGATTGCAGTGAACGATTGGTGCGTGCGGGAAGATGGCAGTTTTGATACCGAAAAGTTAACTGCTTTTTTAACGGCTTACCAAGCCGTGCGACCATTTACAGCGGCTGAAAACGCCAGCTGGCACACACTTTTGCGCAGTGCAGCGCTTAGATTTTGGCTATCGCGCTTGTTTGATTTTTATTACCCCGCAACTGGCGAGCTAACACATGCCAAAGACCCCAACCATTTTAAACATATTTTGCTAAACCGCATTCAGTTGCAACAATTGGCACATTAATAAGGATTATTGAAACCATGGCAATTTTAGCATCGCGCACGCAAACAGGTATTAGCTGGGTAAAAGAGAGTGTAGCCTTGTTTAAAACGGCGCCACGCAAATGGTTAATGTTGGCATTGGGCTATGTTGGCATTTTTATGATGCTGCCATCGGTGCCAGGTTTGCAGTTTTTTGCCTTTATTAGCATTTTAATTTGGCCAGTTTTTTTGGCGATTGCCATAGCGTTTTACCGTAATGCAGAGATGCAAAAACAGCAAAACTTAAGTGAAATTTTTACGCAAATTCAGCCCAATATAAAAATATTAATCGCCCTGGGAGGCGCATGTTTGCTATATGCAGTGCTGGTGAGTTTTGTGCTTAATAGCGATTTGCAAGGCTTGCAAGCGCTATTGGGCAGCAAAGATAAAATGACTGAATCACAAATGTTGGCGTTTTTACAAAAAATGTTTCCAATACTATTAAAGCTTACATTATTGCTTATCCCGTTAATGATGGCCACTTGGTTTTCGCCGATGCTAATTGCTTTTAACAACTATGGTTTGGTTAAAGCGATTAAATCAAGCATTGCTGGATCGATACAATACATGGTGGCACTGGGCGCGGCTTGGGCAGTGTTAACTGCAGGCATTTTGGCATTAATGTTGGCTGTAGGTATTGTGGCTGGCGTTATTAGTGCCATGGTGCCCATGCTAGGCCAAATGCTAATGTCGTTTATTGTATTTGGCTGTTTATTATTAGCCACTGCACTGATGCTAGCGTTTCAATATGTTAGTTATCGTGATGTATTTCGCGCGGCCTAATCTAAACTTAACATGCTAAAACAACGTATTGATATGGCTTTAAACATTGGCGGTTATGCGTCCATCATATTGGGCATAGGCTGGACGATATTTTTTGGCGCCATGCAAATGTGGGCGCTATTTGTGTTTGATGCCTTGGTTGCGCTGTCAGGTTTTGGCGTGTTGTTGCTAGCCAAAAATGGCCGTGCGCGCACCGCAATTTATCTGCTACTCACTAGCATGTTTGTGTTGGCTAATGTCATGTGTTTGTTTTTAGATATCCCCAGCCCAGCTGCACCGCGTGCTGTGCATCACTATTTTTTGGTGCTGGCTGCATTATCTTGCTTATTTTTTTCGGCTGAACGCAAACTAATTAAATTTGGCATACCAGCATTTTTTGTTATCACTTATTTATTATATGCCAGCAGCAATATTGGCTTTATTAGCCCTTATACGCTGCCAGATAGCATTCGTGTGGTTGGCACTTGGGTCAATAATTGTATCGCTATGCTGCTGGTGTATGCCATTTTTTACATCATGCTGTCAGATATTTATGTGCCCAGCCAGACCGAGCAAGATTTAAAAATAGCCATACAAAACAATCAGCTAGAACTCTATTACCAACCACAAGTTGATGAACGCGGTGTTATTTGGGGCGCAGAAGCGCTTATTCGCTGGAATCACCCAACACGCGGGCTAGTTCCGCCCAATGAGTTTATTCCGCTGGCCGAGCAGACGGGGCTTATTTTGCCGATGGGTGAATGGGTACTTAAAACCGGCTGTGCGCAATTAATTGCATGGGCAAAAATTCCTGCCTTAGCGCATTTATCGCTGTCTTTAAACGTTAGTGCGCAGCAATTTCATCAGCAAGAATTTGTGAATCAAACGATATTAATCGTAGAAGGGGTTGGCGCAAATAAGCTTAAATTAGAGCTAACCGAGAGCAGCTTAGTTAAAGATATTGAAAGTATTATTAATAAAATGGGCATACTAAAAGCGGCCGGCATTGGTTTTGCGCTAGATGATTTTGGTACTGGTTATTCGTCACTCAACTATTTAAAACGCCTGCCTTTAGATTTACTTAAAATTGATAAATCATTTGTGTTAGATGTGCTAACGGATGAAAATGATGCTGCAATAGCCACCACCATTGCCACACTGGGCAACAGTTTGGGCTTAAAAGTGGTGGCAGAAGGCGTAGAAAATGTGCGGCAGCGCGCATTTTTAATTGAACATGGTTGTACGTCGTTTCAAGGATTTTTGTTTAGCCCGCCATTGCCATTGGCTGCTTTTGAGGCTTTTGTAGCAGCTTCAACTTGCAATCTACATGCTGAAGCAGCTTAAAACCCTTGCGTTTGTAATTATCGTGGTTGCTAGCGCGGCGTGCGATGGCACACAAAAACCGATAGCAGATAAAAACGTAGCTAATAAAAACTTACCTGCACACAATCTAAAGGTAGTCATTATTCGGCACGCTGAAAAGCCTGCCAATAAAGATGGTGGCGATAATTTATCTTGCCAAGGCCAAAATAGAGCCTTGCAACTTGCTAGTGTGTTGTTTCAAAAAATTGGCAAGCCAGATTACACTTATGTGCCAGCATTAAGCATGGATAAAAATACCGCGCATAGCCGCATGTTTCAAACCATTACGCCGTTTGCCGTTAAGTATAATTTAACTATTAATAGCAAATTTCAGGCAGATGATTATGCAGATGTGGCTAAAAGTGTACTTAAAAAAACTGGCACGGTGTTAATGGTGTGGAGCCACAGCGAAATGCCTGATTTGGCAGGTGCGCTAGGTGTAAATGATGCGCCAAAATGGGATGGCTCAGATTTCGACAGCATGTGGGTTGTGACATATGTCAATGGTAAAGCCATGCTCACAATGGATTCTGAAGGCTTAAATCCGCAGCAAACTTGCAGTTTTTGATTTAAAGTAACTGCCCTGCAAGCCGCATCAATACTGGGCTCTAGGGCAGTGATTTTTTGCTATACTTTTTCTAATTTGGCGTATTCCATCGCCAACATTTTTAGCCCGTTGCTGCCAAAATTAATTTTAATCACCAAGTTTTCTGCATTGCCTTCGTAAGTCACTACTACACCTTCGCCAAATTTAGCGTGACGCACGCTTTGGCCAATTTTGAAGGGGTAAGAAGAATTGGCGCTGGATTGTTGCATCGGCACCGCGCTAGTGCTTTGATTGTTGTTGCTTGGCCTTGCCATTGATTTTATATTAGCTTTGCTGTTTAGGCGTTTTAGTAAACCTTCAGGTATTTCATCTAAAAAGCGTGATGCAATGCCATAGCGCACTTGGCCATGCAGCATGCGACTTTGCGCATGGCTTAGGTAAAGCCGTTGCTGCGCGCGGGTGACAGCCACATACATCAAGCGCCGTTCTTCCTCTAACCCGCCCGTTTCTGAGAAGCTTTGCTCGTGCGGGCACAGGCCTTCTTCTAGCCCGCTAATAAACACGGCTTTAAACTCTAAGCCTTTAGACGCATGTACTGTCATCAATTGCAGTGCGTCGTAACCAATGGTCGCTTGATGATCGCCTGCCTCTAAACTGGCGTGCGTTAAAAATTGCGTCATTAAATCTTGCGGGCCACTCATGTCACTATCGCCATCTACATTGTTATGGTTGCCAAACTCTTGGTTGGTAAACGATACCGCTGCCGTCACCAGTTCCTCCAAGTTTTCGATGCGGTCTTCGCCTTCGCGCTCGTTTTGGTAGTGCGCTTTTAAGCCAGATAATGTGGTGGCTAGCTCAGCCACTTCCGCCAGCGTAATGCCATAAGCTTGGTCGGTCATGTTGCGAATCAAATGCACAAAACCTTCTAAACCCTTGCCACCTGCGCTGCCATTGCCCACTTTATTAATAGCCGCCTGCCACAGGCTGCAATCGTTTTGGCGCGCGCCTTCTTGCAGTTGCTCTAGGCTGCGTGCGCCAATACCGCGAGTAGGGAAGTTAATCACGCGCAACAAAGCGGTGTCGTCATTGGCATTGGCAATCAGCCGCATATAAGCCAATGCATGCTTAATCTCGGCACGTTCAAAAAAGCGCAAACCGCCGTAAACTCTGTAAGGCAAATTGGCAGAAAATAGTGCGTGCTCTAACACGCGCGATTGCGCATTACTGCGATAAAGCAGTGCCATATCCGCTAGCGGTGTGCCCTCACTTTGCAGCATTTTTACTTCATCTACAATAAATTGCGCTTCATCGTTGTCGTTGTATGCTTCGTAAAGTCGTACAGGCTCGCCTGCGCCTGCGCTAGTCCATAAATTTTTACCTAGGCGATTGCTGTTGTGACTGATTATGGCGTTGGCGGCATCTAAAATGTTGCTGTGGCTGCGGTAGTTTTCTTCTAATTTAACAATATTCTGCACGTTAAAATCGCGCTCAAAATCTTTCATATTGCCCACGCGCGCACCACGAAAGCCGTAGATAGATTGGTCATCGTCACCCACTGCAAACATGCAATTTTGGCCGTTATTTGCACCATGCCCAGCCAACAACTTCAACCATAAATATTGCAAGCGATTGGTATCTTGAAACTCGTCTACTAAAATGTACCTGAATCGGCTTTGGTAATGCTCGCGAATGCGCACATCACGCTGTAGCAATTCGTAACAGCGTAATAAAAGTTCAGCAAAATCAGCCACGCCTTCGCGGTTGCATTGCTTATCATATTCTTCGTAAATTTCGCGCAGTTTTTGGCTATGCGCGTCGTAAGCTTCCACTTTATCAGCGCGCAAACCTTCTTCTTTACAGCTATTAATATAGCCCTGCACTTGCTTGGGCGCATATTTTTCATCGTCAACGTTCATTAACTTCATCAATCGTTTAATGCTACTTAATTGGTCTGCGGTATCTAAAATTTGGAATGTCGAAGGCAGGCCAGCTTCGCGGTAATGCGCGCGCAATAATCGGTTACATAGGCCGTGGAAGGTGCCAACCCACATACCGCGCGTGTTAATTGGCAGCATGGCGGTTAATCGCGTCAGCATCTCTTTGGCAGCCTTGTTGGTAAACGTCACCGCCATTAAACCTAGTGGCGAAATCTGCTCGGTTTGAATCAACCAAGCGATTCTAGTGGTTAAAACGCGTGTTTTGCCACTGCCAGCACCTGCTAAAATAAGTGCTGATTGATGCGGCAATGTAACAGCTTCGAATTGTTTATTGTTTAAGCCAGCTAGGATGGAAGATTCGTTTTGCATGTTGATATTATCGCACGGGAAAGTGCTTATTTACTACGCGGCAAGCCGCTTACAATGACTTAAAAAATGATACAAAAAATTACAAATATGGTTGAACCAAGCCTGTGTAATCGCGTCTGAATTGCATGGTGACAATAATTATGTTGTTGTCATCTTTCCGCTTCTTTCCTCCCTGAGCGGAAGCCTTTTAAACAAGGCATTTTGCCCTAATTCTTCCCCTTGAATTGGGGCTTTTTTTGGCTTATACAGCCTGGTTTTTTTAAATACTATTTTTAACTATCTTTGTATTGCCTGCCCCGCCAGCCAATATCCATGCGGGTTTCAGAGGCATGAAAATCTCTCGGTGTAATATAAAAGCAAATAAAATGCTTAAAGTTGCCAATCAATAGGCTCTAGGCCTTGCTGGATTAAATATTGGTTAATTTGCGAAAATTGGCGGTTACCAAAAAAACCACGATGCGCTGACAAGGGCGATGGATGAACCGATTTTAAAACTAAATGCTTGTGCGCATCAATAAACGCACCTTTTTTTTGCGCGTAGCTACCCCACAATACAAACACCAAACCTTCGCGATGCGCATTTAATGCGGCTATGGCAGCATCTGTAAACGTCTCCCAACCTTTGTTTTGGTGCGATCCCGCTTTGGCTTGCTCAACTGTAAGCGTGGCATTTAACAACAACACACCTTGGGCTGCCCACGGTGTTAAATCGCCGCTTTTATTATTTCTGGTACTCATTTTAATATTTAAATCAGATTCAATTTCTTTAAAAATATTCACTAACGATGGCGGAAGGGCTATGCCTTTGGGAACAGAAAAACTTAATCCGTGTGCTTGTGGTTGGCCACTATTATCTTGGCCGTGATAAGGGTCTTGCCCAATAATCACTACTCGCACTTGTTCAAAACGTGTGTGATTAAATGCATTAAAAATCAACGAGCTAGGCGGAAAAATCACTTTATCAACCGCTTTTTCTTGCTTCAAAAAATCACGCAAAGCCTGCATATACGGCTTCTCAAGTTCATCGCCAATCATTGCTAGCCATGAGGGGTGAAGTTGACCAGCTTTTTGTTCTGTCATAAAACTACTTTCAATCTATATTGTAGGGTGGGTCACTTGTGACCCACGCGGAATAATATTTCAATCATCCCCAAACTCACCACTTTCCATCAACCCATTTCCCGCCCAATCTATTGGGTAATGACCCAAACCAACCTGTTTATGAAAAGAGGAATAAGGCCAATCTTGCACACGCTTTACCAAGCAGTGCTTAACAGGGTTAAAGTGGCAATAATCCATATGTTTTTGATAATCGCTATCGTCACGTACTTGGTGCTCCCAAAATCTGCGTTGCCACAAAGTAGCCTCTTGATGTTTGATTTTAGAGGCATTCAGCCATTCTAGGCGATTTAAAGTTGCGCCACATTCGCGCGTTACATAACGTTTGATCAATTGCCAGCGCAGTGAAAAATTGGCATCATTTTCAGGCAAAGTCCAAATGGTGTGCATATGGTCAGGCAGCAAAACCCAGGCGTCAATTTCAAACGGATATTGTGCTTGCACCTTGGTAATGGCGTTTCTTAAAGCGTTACGCACAGTTTCGCCACATAAAAACGGTTGCCGACGATAAGTAACCACCGTAAAAAAGTAAGTAGCGTTTTTGGTATTTGCGCGTCGATAATGTGACATGCAATCATTTTAAGTGATTTAATAAACAGTAGGGTGGGGTTTTAACCCCACGCGATAGTTGTAAGTTTAACCATTGCAACGCGTGGGTCACAAGTGACCCACCCTACTTGGCTGAGCATGTTAGTTAGATTAGTTATCAGCTAAATGCGTATTGACCATTAATTTTTTTCGGACTTAAGATAAAAAAATCTGGAAAGAGTCGAGTGCGTAAGTACCACGCATACACTAGCAATAATGTGTTAAAACATAAGCTTATATATGTATCAGCATTTGGAAGTTTAAAGAGTTTGGCAAACCCAAAAAATATGCTGATTAAACCGATAGTTATAAGTATATTATAAGCTTTTACATAGTTTTTATAAAAGCCATAGGCATACAAAAGTGGAACGAGAAAGGAAAGGAAAGCCAAAGTCCAGCCATATTCGATGCTCGTTTTTAAGCCAGTAATGTAACCATTAGGCGCACTAATTAATGCCCATATAAACATTGCACCAATAAGGATATTAATTTTTTTTTGGTTTTTTTTGTAGCGATGTTGGCTTGGGAGAGATGCGACTAAATTAGCAACAGTACGTGTATTTTCACCGTTATCAATTAATGCTTGAAAAATATCTTGCTTAGGTTTGCCAGAATCAACCATTTCAGTGATTGTTTGCTTTAGTTCTTTTTTGTTCATGTTGACCTTAAATACAAATCTTTCTTTATTGACTATCCTAATTGACGACCTCCTTTAAGTCAAACAACCCATATCAATTAAAACCTCGCCGAAGCGAGGTTTTGTTTTTTAATGCAACTTAGGGCATTCCAGCTTCAATTCGATGGTGATGCTAGGCGGTAAATCATTTGTGACGCAGGCAGTATGTTTTATACGGCAAGGAGCAAATGATGAAACCAACAACGCATCACCGAAGGAGTGAAGAATGGAATTACATCATACCACCCATACCGCCCATCCCACCCATATCCCCACCGCCCATTGCTGGGGCGTCATCTTTAGGTAGTTCGGCGATCATACAATCAGTCGTTAGCATTAAGCCAGCTACTGATGCTGCATTTTGTAATGCGCTACGTGTTACTTTTGTTGGGTCTAAAATACCCATTTCAATCATATCGCCGTAAGTTTCATTGGCTGCATTGTAACCATAATTGCCTTTGCCAGCAGCCACGTTGTTTACCACCACTGATGGCTCTACGCCTGCGTTTTGCACAATTTGGCGCAGTGGCTCTTCTACCGCGCGCAACACAATTTTAATGCCTGCTTCTTGGTCAAGGTTGTCGCCTTTTACTTTACTAATTGCATCGCGAGCACGAATGAGTGCCACGCCGCCGCCAGCCACAATGCCTTCTTCTACTGCTGCACGGGTTGCGTGTAATGCATCTTCTACGCGGGCTTTTTTCTCTTTCATTTCAATTTCAGTTGTTGCGCCCACTTTAATCACTGCAACACCGCCAGCTAATTTAGCCACACGTTCTTGCAATTTTTCTTTGTCGTAGTCCGAAGTTGATTCTTCAATTTGCGCTTTTATGGTTGCAATGCGGCCTTTAATAGCCTTTTCGTCGCCTGCGCCATCGATAATGATGGTGTTTTCTTTGCCAACCTCGATTCTCTTCGCTTGGCCTAACATTTCAAGCGTAACCGTTTCTAGTTTCAAGCCAACTTCTTCCGCAATCACCGTGCCGCCAGTTAATAGCGCGATGTCTTCTAACATGGCTTTACGACGGTCACCAAAACCTGGCGCTTTTACTGCAACCGTTTTTAAAATGCCACGAATATTGTTTACTACCAATGTAGCCAATGCTTCGCCATCGATGTCTTCTGCAATAATTAACAAAGGACGGCCAGATTTAGCCACCTGCTCAAGCGTTGGTAATAAATCACGAATATTGCTGATTTTTTTGTCGTGTAACAACACTAAAGGGTTTTCCATTAGCGCGATTTGGCGCTCTTGGTTATTGATGAAATAGGGTGACAAGTAACCGCGGTCAAATTGCATACCTTCAACCACATCTAGTTCGCTTTCTAATCCAGAGCCGTCTTCAACGGTAATTACACCTTCTTTGCCCACTTTGTCCATGGCATCGGCAATAATTTTGCCAATTGTTTCGTCAGAGTTAGCTGAAATGCTGCCAACTTGGGCGATTTCTTTACTGGTTGTACAAGGTTTTGATTGTGTTTTAAGGTCTGCAATCGCAGCCGCTACTGCTTTATCAATGCCGCGTTTTAAATCCATTGGGTTCATGCCAGCCGCTACAGATTTCATGCCTTCGCGGATAATTGCTTGCGCAAGGACTGTTGCAGTTGTGGTGCCGTCACCAGCGATGTCAGAAGTTTTGCTGGCCACTTCTTTCACCATTTGTGCGCCCATATTTTCAAACTTGTCTTTTAATTCGATTTCTTTAGCAACAGAAACACCATCTTTAGTGATGGTTGGCGCACCGTATGAGCGTTCCAAAACCACATTTCTACCTTTTGGGCCTAAAGTTACTTTTACCGCATTGGCTAAAATATTCACGCCGTTGGTCATTTTTTGGCGAACTTCGTCACCGAATCTTACGTCTTTTGCTGCCATTTTTCTTGCTCCTTAAATTGTCATTCTGACGCAAGTCAGAATCTGATTAACTATGTTTGAGATTCCGAATCAAGTTCGGAATGACAGTTGATTATTCTACAATCGCCATGATGTCTTCTTCGCGCATCACCAATAATTCGTCGCCATCTACTTTTACCGTTTGGCCGGCGTATTTGCCGAATAACACTTTGTCGCCAACTTTTACGTCTAATGCATTAATTTTGCCAGTGTCGTCACGTTTGCCGTTACCCACTGCTGTTACCACGCCTTGATCAGGTTTTTCGGTTGCGCTATCTGGAATCACAATGCCAGAAGCGGTTGTGCGTTCTTCTTCACTACGTTTTACAATCACGCGATCGTGTAATGGACGAATTTTCATACTGAATCTCCTAATGGGTTACTATTACGTTTTAAATACGGTTTAATTGCTTAGGCAATACGGCATTTTAGCACTCGCAAGCCTAGATTGCTAAAATGGAGTTTAAATTAAATTTTTCAAGTGTAATTTTCAAGTGTAATTTTGAAGTGTAATTTTGAAGTGTAATTATTTAGAATAATGACAATAGACACCACACCACCACCAAGTACGCCGCCAGCCAAGGCAGAGGCAGCTATTCAGCAAATTAACTTAGGCTACAACACGCAGCAAGATAGGCTGTTGTTGCGCGTTGGCTTGTCTGATAATTCTGAGTTATTGGTGTGGCTTACCCAGCGTATTACCAAGCAATTGTGGCAATTGTTAAATAATGAAACGCATTTACCGACTGCCAACTCAATACAAGCAGAAACACCACCGCAGCAAGCTGTGGAGCAGTTTAAACAAGAGATGCAAGCCAGTGAGGCCATGCAAAAGCTCGATTTTGTAACGGAATACCAAGCACGTACAGAGGTGGTCAATAATGGCGAGATGTTGGCGATTAGCGTGTTGATTATTCACCACAGTAACCAACTGCCTAGACTAGAAATGCCATGTTTAGAAGGCATTACGGTGCGCATGAACCTAACCCAAGAGCTTATTTTAGCTATGTGTAATATGTTACAACTCTCGGCTAAAGAAGCTGTGTGGGAATTAGGCGTGGTCGATCAAACACAATTGCAAACGCAAGCCAGCACCGTGTTAGAAGTGGCTAGCGATGTTAAAAAAATACTCCATTAACTTTAGTTTTTGCAAATTTTAAACTTGTTAATTTTGTTAAAATTTAGCTAAGCGTGCGGCATTTACGTGTAAAATCAAATGCTTATTTTAAAATTGAGTCAATAATGGCAGCGCAGTTAAACAAAATTGGTAAATATCAAGTGTTGGCAGAATTAGGTCGCGGCGAAAACAGCGTAGTTTATAGGGCATACGATGATTTTGCGCAACGCGATTTAGCCATTAAAGTCTTTAACCATGGCCTGCATAATGATAATTTACCAAGCACTGGCGCCGATGTAGATAAACAATTTTTAGCGGCAGTTTCCGCTTCAAGTAACATTAGTCACCCACATATTGTGCGCACTTATGATGCGGTGCGCGAGGCTGGCTTAAGCTATGTGGTGATGGAGCTGGTGCAAGGTCATTCGCTGCAAGCACATGTTGAGGTGGGTAAATTATTGCCCATTCAGCGGCTTATTCAAATGATGTTTAAATGCTGCATGGCGCTCGATTACGCCTATTTTCAAGGTGTGATTCATGAAGATATTAAGCCATCTAACCTGATGTACACCTTTGATGACGATGTGAAAATTGCCGATTTTGGTACAGCAACCATAGCGGCTTCTAATAAATCTGAGGTTACTCATTTCCCCAATTACTCTGCGCCCGAGGTCTATGCTGGCGCAAAGGCTGAGCTTGCGTCTGATATATATTCGCTGGGTGTGGTCATGTTTAAGTTGCTAACAGGCCAGTTACCGTTTAAAGGCGATGATGCGTTTTCGTACTTTGATGAAGTGATGCACCAGGCACCGTTAAATATTCGCAGCCTGCGCCCAGAAGTGCCAGAAAATTTGGCAAATATCGTACATAAAGCACTGCAAAAAGAGCCTGCAAAGCGCTATCACGCTTGGGTAGACATGGCCAGCGATTTAGCCAGCTGCGAGTTGCTGATTGAAAACGAAACCAAAATTATTAACGACTCTGAAAAATTTAACGCATTAAAAAGGCTGCCATTTTTTGCAGATTTTAGCGATGTAGAAATTTGGGAAGTGATTCGTATAAGTGAATGGGCGAAATTTCTATCGGGCAGAACCTTGGTCAAAGAAGGTGATTTTGGCGCATCTTTTTTTGTGTTAATGAAAGGCCGTGTAGATGTAGCCAAAAATGGCAAACACCTGACCACGTTAGAAAAAGGCGATTGCTTTGGCGAAATGGCCTACATTGATAAAAGCAAAGCCGAGCGCAGCGCCAGCGTGGTTTCAGCCATGCCTGTTATGTTGATGAAAATTAAATCAGAGACGCTGGAGCAAGCGTCGTCGTCGCTTCAAGTACATTTTAATAGGGCATTTTTAAAAGTGTTGGTACAACGCTTAACGCAAGCGAACGCCGCGCTAGCTAGCAAGGTCAAAATTTAATTGTTTAAAGTATTAAAGTGGTATCTATGCAATTTGTTCAACTTGGTAAAACCGATTTAAACGTATCTAAAATCTGCCTCGGCACCATGACCTTTGGCGACCAAAACACACAGGCCGAGGCCCATGCACAGCTGGATTACGCGGTGGCGCAAGGTATCAATTTTATCGACACCGCCGAAATGTACCCCGTGCCACCCAAGGCCGAAACCTACACTTTAACCGAGCCAATTATTGGCGCATGGCTTAAGCATCAACTGCGCGACAACTTGATAATTGGCAGCAAAATTTCTGGCCCACGTCGCGGCATGCCTTGGATACGCAATAACGAGTTTTCTCTAGATTGCGCGACCATTCGTAATGCGCTGCACGATTCACTGACGCGCTTGCAAACAGATTACATTGATTTGTACCAAATCCATTGGCCAGAGCGTAACGTGCCGCTATTTGGCCAATTTCAGTTTGATGCGGCAAACGAGTTAAATGCAGAAGGCCAAGAAAAACAATGGGTGAGTATTCATAATCAGCTAGAAACGCTGGCTGAGTTGGTTAAAGAAGGCAAAATTCGCGCTATTGGTTTAAGCAACGAGCAACCGTGGGGTGTGATGGAATTTGTGCGCTGCGCCAAACAATACAACTTGCCGCATATTGCCACGCTGCAAAATGGCTACAACTTGCTCAACAGGCATATTGATTTTGGCATGAGTGAGATTTTATATCGCGAAAATATCAGTTTACTGGCATATTCGCCGCTGGCTTTTGGCCATTTAAGTGGCAAATATTTAGATAATCCGCAAGCAATTGGTCGCGTGACTTTGTTTAAAGGTTACGCACAGCGTTATACTAAACCAAACGTAAAATCTGCCTGCGAGGAATATTCGATGTTAGCTCAAGCGCATGGATATTGCCTCACAGAGCTGGCACTTGCATATGTGTATCATCGTTGGTGCGTGGCGAGCACTGTGATTGGCGCCACCAGCATGGCGCAACTGCAACAAAACATTGCTACATATCAAGTGAATTTATCACCCGAAATTATCAAAGAAATCGACACGATTCATTTGCGTTTTACTAACCCTGCGCCATAAAACTAAAAAACCAACAGGCTTTCTGTTGGTTTTTTTGACGAAATATATACTTAAACTAACTTAACAACACCTTTCATAATGCCCGCATGGCCGGGGAAGCTACAAAAAAATACATAACTATTTTTTGCACTTAATTTTTTAACATCAAACTTGGTGCTAGTCGATTCGCCGCCGCCAATCACAATGGTGTGTGCCACAACACGTGTATCTTTGACTTTAATATAGTTGTTAGTAGCACCTGCAGTACCGCCGTCAGCATTAACTGCGTCTTTGTCTGCTTCTTTAGTAATTACTAAATTATGGCCCATGACTGTTTTTGACATAGTGCCTTGCGCTTTTAAGTTAACAGTAAATGTTTTGCAAGTTTTTGGCACACTAATCGTTTTAGTCGTGTATGCCATAGCTGCAGTCACTTCAATATTGGTGTCGCAAGCTGCTGCTG
>JANOYU010000032.1:0-39397 GCA_031429035.1 Methylophilaceae bacterium | reverse complement strand
GTAAACGGGGGTATAGCTCAGCTGGGAGAGCGCTTGCATGGCATGCAAGAGGTCAGCGGTTCGATCCCGCTTACCTCCACCAAATTTGCGGTTGATGGGTTGATTTTGTTTTAGAAAAAGCAGTAAATGATGTAAAATACAGCCTTGTTTTAAAGCAGTTTTTTAAATCAATTAGCTTTATCGGTTTAAATTCCAAGGTCCCCATCGTCTAGAGGCCTAGGACACCTCCCTTTCACGGAGGCGACCGGGGTTCGAATCCCCGTGGGGACGCCACTTAATTTTGTTAAGTGATAGAAAAAGTGCATTATACAAACCACCTATACGGTGGTTTTTTGTTGCGCTTTAGCCAGTTCAAATGTTGCGCAGATCTGACTTGATAAAAATTTACTTATTTAGTTTACTTTGGCTAAAACATCAAAGTTGCTGACTTGATTTCTACCATTTTCTTTAGAGCGATACAGGGCTTTATCCGCTTGGTCTATCAGTTCTAATAAGCTAGAAGTTTTGCTGTTGGCAGCAGATACGCCGAAGCTAGAGGTAACTTTTAAAAGCTCTTCTGAACGCAGCGAGCTGCCCGCATTGGATTCAATTTCTTTACGTAAGCGCTCTGCTAATTTCATAGCCACTTCGATACTTGCGCCCGGTAATAAAATACAAAACTCCTCGCCACCATAGCGACAAAATAAATCTTCCATGCGTAAACCGCTAAACATAATTTTAGCCACAGAAATAATGACTTTATCACCCACAGCATGGCCATAATTATCATTAAAGCGTTTAAAGAAGTCGATATCCGCCATAATGCAGCATAAAGAAGCCTTGCTCGCTATTGACCTAGTGAATATTTTTTCTGCAGATTCAAAAAATGCTCGACGATTTAGGCAATTAGTCATTGGGTCGCGCGTGGCTAATTTACGCAGCTCATCATTTTGTCTATCTAAATCTAACCGAGATTTTTTCAGCTCATCGTTAGTCGTTTTCAATTCGTTATTCAGTTGATGCATTTTAGTAACGTCATCAAATGTAATTAAGCAACCACGCACATTGCCACCAGTATCTTGAATAGGCGAGCAATTTATGATGGATTTAATTAAATCACCTGAAGATTTTTTAATATCTAGGGGCAAGCCCAGTATGGGTTCTTGCGATGCCATGGCTTGCATCCAAGGATGGTTGTCACTATTTTTTTCTAAGCTGCTGGTTAACCAAGAAAGATGCTTAATCGATTGGCCGAAAATTTTTGCGTCTTTTTCATCCACCCACGATCTTAAAATTTTATTGGCTAAAACCACTCTGCCCGTTCTATCAATCATCATCACGCCCTCGCTAAAAGAGTCAAACGCAACGCGAACACGATCGGGAATAACTGAGGATGGGTCTAAGTAGCTAAAAATTTTCTTAAGATATAAAAAATATAGCACCAAACTACCTAAAGCGACTAACAATAAAGATATGATAGAAGGATTTTTCAACCAACCCATCAAGCCGCCTGCTGTGCCAGTGGGTTTAAATGCAATTTCTAAATCGCCCCATGGCTTACCGTTTGCGTTTAAGCCCACATGTACAAAATCCATGGTAGATAGTGTTTCAGTTGGGTTCCAGAATTTATCATGATTTGCAGTTTGTGCCACTATCGCTTTATTTTTAAGTCGAACAGCTGCCGATAAAATCAGTTTATCTCTTAAGGTGGTTTGTTCAAGTAATTTTTTAAGATTTCTATAATCTTGCGTTTGAACCAAAATAGAAGAGTTAATCGCTAAATTTTCACTGATGCGCTTTCTGGAATCTTGCTCAACTTGATTTTGATTAGGCGATATACCTACCAATAAATCCAGCAATAGCAGCCAACCAATTAGAAGCGCAATTAACCCAATTGTCACTCTAACAACTGGGCTTAAGTTAATTTTGGGCAATGTCATCTAGCGATCAGCTCTAACTTGAACTGAATCAATTTTTTGATTTGCGTCGTCATTTTCAATAAGACTGTCATCGTCTGCATCTTCTTCATCAACTTCCCACTCTGGCTTATCATCTTCCTCTTCATCACCTAAAATAGGGATTAAATCTAGCGTTCGCCAAGCTGGCAGAGCAGCCAATACAGAGGCGAAAAGACCTCCCAATTGAGATATCCATATGACGATACCTGCAGTGACAGCAACGCCAGAAAATTTAAGCCCTTGCTCAATCCCGGTGATGAGCTCTTCAGGGCCTTCATCGTTATCATCAAATACTATTTTCTCAATTTCTAAAGCCGCTTCTAGTAAAATATTTGAAGTTAAGGTATTTGAGCCCGATTTTTGTATAAATGTTGCCGCTAAATCAAGCGGCTGCAAAGTATCAAAACTAATCTGCTCAGAATTATTATTTAAGTCTCTCAGCGATACATCAGATTCATTGTTTGAATTACTTCTAATTAAAACGAGATTGGTGGATGATAAATTAAGCTTCGCATCCGATTCAATAAGTAAAGCATCTTTAGATGATGGTGTGCCACTTAAGTCAACAGTATCAGTTAAACTGCTATCATCAACTGTGCCAGTTCCACCAGTTCCACCAGTTCCACCATCAGGCAAACCCCCATCTGGGTCTACAACCTCATCTACAGGCGTAATATCTAAACTAGCCGTTCCAGGTGTGGTTAAAACACCATCCGACACAGTATAAATAAATGATACTGCACTATCATCATTCACCGCGGGCGTGTATGTCCAAACGCCACCACCGTTGTTAACTAAAGATCCAGAGCCCGCACTAATCGCAAAGTTTGTAATTGTTAAACTAGGGCCGTCAGGATCAGCCACATTACTTAGAAGTTGCGCTTCGGTAATTTGCCTGCTGCCGCTATCTTCCACAATTGTGCCCATATTATAATTTGATGTAACAGGGGCATCATTAACAGCGCTTATATTTAAGTTTGCAACCGCCACATTTGCATCTGCACCATCAGAAATTGACACATTAAAAACCACACTAGAATCATCGTTTAATACTGGCGTATATGTCCAAGTACCATTACCGTTATCAACTATTGTACCTAATCCATTTAAGATAGAAACGCTGTCAACGTTTACTACAGAGCCCTCTATGTCTGTGGCATTTACTAACAGTTCAGTGGCATAAATAACACGCCCGCCTATTTCATCTTCATCCATGGCGGCTAAGGTCACTGGCGTTGAAGTAGGCACATCATTCACTGGCGTAATATCCAAACTTGCACTACCCGCGACAGATAAAACACCATCAGAAATGATATAAGTAAAGCTCACCACTGCATCATCATTTAAAGCTGGTGTGTATGACCAAATGCCTCCACCGTCATTAATTAAAGTTCCGTTACCAGAGCTTATTGCAAGATTGCTAATGGTTAAAATGCTACCTTCTACATCATTGGCATTGGCTAATAATTGGTTTTGCGTAATCGTGCGAACACCACTATCCTCTAAAATTGTAGCAAGTATTACAGTTGTTGTCGTAGGCGCGTCATTGGCTGGCAAAATATCTAAGCTGGCATTACCTAACACCGATGAAGTGCCATCTGAAATGGTGTAAGTAAAGGTGACCGCAGTATCATCGTTTAGGTTTGGCGTGTAGGTCCAAGTGCCGTTACCATTATCTACCAAACCATTAAATCCTGAAGCTACTACTAGATTTGACGCGGTTAAGGTAGGCCCGTCAACATCAATTGCATTTGCCAATAAATCTGTCTGCAAAATCAGTCGCGCACCACTATCCTCATTAATTGCCATTAAGATTACTGGCGAGGTCGTGGGGGTATCGTTATCAGGTGTAATATCTAAACTTGCCGAGCCAGTTGTTGTTAAGCTGCCATCTGAAATGGTGTAGCTAAAAGTGACGGCAGTATCATCATTCAATACTGGCACATAACTCCATGAGCCGTTACCGTTGTCAGTCAAAGTGCCAAAGCCTGCGCTTATAACTAAGTTAGTGGCTGTAAGTGGGTCACTTTCAAAGTCGCTTGCATTCGCCAATAACGCCGCTTGCGTAATGACGCGTACTAAGCTGTCTTCAACCAGCGCTGTTAAAACAACAGGCGTAGTAGTTGGTGCAATATTAACAAAAGTGACATTAATATTAAGCACATCAGTATCAATTAAAGTACCGCCTACACCCGTATTACCCAAATCACTCGTAATAAGTGTAATCGCTGCACCGCCGTTATAGTTTAAGTTTGGCCTATAGGTTAAACCGTTCAGCGCGCTATTAATAGCAGCTTGTGTGCCGGTAAATGTAAAAGTGACATCATTACTACCATCGCCAGTAGTAAAAGTTAATCCAGTAATTTGCGACAAAGTGAGCACGCCATTGGTGGCCGTTAAAGTTACCTGTATTGGCGTTAGTGCATCTACATCGTTAATAGTTATATTGTTAAATGTAGTGCTAGATAATGTCAATATACCATTTTGCAATACAGATTGAGTGGCAGGCATCGTATTCACAGGCGCATCATTTATCGCGACTACGCTTATGGCAACCGTGTCACTATCAGTAGCGCCATTTGAGTCTGTGGATAATATGGTGAGCGTTCTGTTGCCATTAAAGTTATTAGGCGCTTGATAGCTAAGCGTTGACAGTGCCGCATTGATTTGCGCTTGCGAGCCCGACAATGTAAGCGTATTAGTACTATTGGCACCTGCAGAAATCGTTGCACCACCTGCAAGACTAACGGTTAAATTACCGCTACCTATGGTTAGTCTTGTTGATAAGATATTGCCATCAACATCATTCACTGATATGCCAGTAATCGCAATAACAGTGTCTTCATTGACGTTTTGTGCGCCTGGTTTGGTGTTCACAGGCAAATCATTCACGGGGGTAATGTCTAAGCTTGCGCTGCCAACAGTTGATAACACGCCATCCGAAATGCTGTAAGTGAATGAAGCTGACGTATTGTCGTTTAATGCTGGCGTATAGGTCCATGTACCATTGCCGTTATTGACTAAAGTACCCAAACCAGCGCTAATCGCTAATCCACTAGCTGTTAAAGCGGTGCCTTCTACATCATTAGCATTGATAAGCAATTGTGCTTGCGTAATTAAGCGGCCGCCACTGTCTTCGGCAATTGCAGTTAAAGTGACAGGTGTAGTGCTTGGCGCGTCATCAACAGGCGTAATATCCAAGTTTGCGCTGGCAGCAGTATTTAAACTACCATCAGTTACGTTGTAGGTGAAAGACACTGCAGCATCGTCATTCAATGCAGGTGTGTATGCCCAAGTACCATTACCATTATTGGTTAAGCTACCAGCCCCTGCACTAATCATTAAGCCTGTAGCTGTTAGCGCAGAACCCTCCACATCACTGGCATTTGCAAGCAACTCGGCTTGCGTAATAATATGGCTACCGCTGTCTTCTGCAATCGCTGTTAGCGTTACTGGTGTCGATGCTGGTGCATCATTAACAGCTGTTATATCTAAACTGGCGCTGCCAGTCGTCGATAAACCACCATCTGTAATATTATAAGTAAATGACACGGCAGTGTCGTCATTTAACAGTGGCGTATAGGTCCATGTACCATTGCCATTATTCACCAAAGTACCTGCACCTGCGCTAATTGCAAGGCCAGTTGCGGTTAAGGCAGAGCCTTCAATATCACTTGCATTGACAAGTAGTTGTGCTTGCGTAATTAAACGTCCACCGCTGTCTTCTGCAATCGACGTCAGAGTTACTGGCGTAGTACTTGGTGCATCATTCACAGCGGTCACAGTGACGTCTACTTGATCTGAGAAAGCTGAGAAAGCGGTTGTACCGCCTCTTAATGTTGTATTAGCATTTGTGCCAGCTGTGCCACTAGTTTGATCCCAGCCTAAAATAAATAGAGCACCTGTTTCGGTGCCGTTGTAATTGGTGTTTGGTGCAAAATATAAACGTGTGCTGGCATCATCAGCCAATAAAAGTGCTGATGCAGCGTTGACTGCCCCAACTAAATTCCAGCTGGCGCCATTATTGGTGCTGTAATACCAACTGCCTTTCGTTGGCGTATTGGTGATAATTGCAATACCTTTAACAGCTCCGCTATCCACATCGATTATATTGGCTGTAAAGTTACTAATTAACGAGCCAACTGGCCCAATTGGCAATCCTGCATCTTCTATGGTGGTGATTACAACATTGGTAATACTGTCAATTGGTGCATCGTTTACAGCATTAACGAGAATATTGTAGGTTAAGCTGGCAGTCGCGCTATTTGTGTCTGTTGCAAATATAGTCAGCACATCAACGCCATTAAAATTAAGGTTACCTTGATATGTAATCGCAGCTAATGCAGCATTAATTTGGTTAAGTGTGCCTGATAAGGTTAAGTTATTACTGCCATTTGCGCCTGTAGAAATAGTTGCACCACCAGCTAAACTTACATTTAACGTACCGCTATTTACACTAACTTGTACCGTGCTAATATCGCCGTCTACATCTCCTGCACCGGCAGTAATAATTGTTGATGTATCTTCATTAACAGGGCTACCACTCGCAAATAATGACATGCCATCATTAACGGCATTAATGGTAACCGCCACTGTGTCTGTATCTGTGACACTTGCAGCATCGGCAGAAACAACTGTTAAAACATCGCTACCATTAAAGTTGAGGTTACCTAAATAAGTTAAGCTAGATAAAGCAGCGTTTATTTGCGTTTGTGAGCCTGTTAACGTTAATGTGTTACTGCCATTCGCACCAGTTGATATCACTGCACCGCCAGCCAAATTAACGTTTAATATACCGTTATTAACACTTAGCTGGGTACTGGTTATATTGCCATCTACATCATTAATTGATATGCCGGTAATGGCAGTAACAACATCTTCATTAACAGTTTGTAAGCCTAGCACTGTGTTTACTGGGGCATCATTTACCGCTAAAACAGTGAAATTTGAACTAAGTGCAGCACTGGTTAAGCCATTGGCATCGGTAGGCGTTAAATTGAATGTGTCAGTACCATTAAAGTTTAAATTACCTAAATAAGTAATATTGGCTAATGCCGCATTAACCTGTGCTTGTGTACCCACTAAAGTTAAAGTACTAGTGCCATTTGCACCACTAGAAATAGTTGCCCCACCAGCTAAGTTAACCGTTAACGTGCCGCTACCAACACTAATAAGCGCAGATGTTGCATTGCCATCAGGGTCGATAACTGAAGCATTGATAATAATTGCCATATCTTCAAAGATTGGACTTGGAATAATAGCCGAAGCAAAAGGCGTTTCATTGACATTATTCACACTTACATAGAGATATTGCGTATCTGTTGTTGTGCCATCTGTTACTTGTACCGTCACATCATAAGTGCCGTTGGTATCAGAATCTGTAGGCACCTCAAAGTTTGGTTGCACAATAAAGCTCAGCACTCCAGTCACGCCATCAATGCTAAACCTTGCTGCATCAACACCACCTACAATGCTATAAGTGAGCGTTTGTGCAGGTAAATCTGCATCTGTGGCAGTTACAGTGGTTACAAAATTGCTATTTTCATTAGTATTTACAGTAGCAACTAGCCCACCACCATTTGATGTAATAATCGGATTATTATCATTTATATTAGTTACTGTAACCCTAATTTGCTGAGTATCTGTCGCTACGCCGTCAGAAACCTGTACATCAACATCGTAAATACCATTGGTGTCAGAATCGGTTGGCACTTCAAAATCAGGTGCAACAATAAAGCTAAGCACACCAGCGGCGTTAATAGTAAATTTGGCTGCATCTGCGCCACCAACAATACTGTAAGTTAACGTTTGTGCTGGCAAATCTGCATCAGTTGCCGTGACTGTGGTAACGGCAGTTATATTTTCAGCTAACGTAACGCTGGCTGTTGCACCGCCGCCGTTAGAAGTTATAACTGGCGTGAGGTTACCAGTTACCGTAATATTTAGCACGTCGGTATCAGTCAACGCCCCGCCAGTACCCGTATTGCCTAAATCGTTGCTGGTGACAGTAATAGCAGCCGCTCCACTAAAATTAGTAGTTGGCGTAAAAGTTAAGCCATTGAGTGCGGCGTAAATATCTGTATTTAAACCTTCAAACGTAAATGTGGCATCACTGGTACCATCACCTGTGGTAAAGGTTAAACCAGTATTTTGAGCTAGTGTTAATAAGCCATTTGTTGCACTAAGCGTGACACGGATATTAGATGAGTTTGCGTCGATATCATTAATTGAAATATTTTTACCCAGTGCACTAGATAATGTAAGCACACCATTTTGCGCAATTGTTTGTGCAGCTGGTAAATTATTCACTGGCGCATCGTTAACAGCATCTACAACCACACTTACCCTGCTAAATGTAGTTGAAAAAGCCGATGTACCGCCAACTGTTACTGCACTTGCCAGTGCACCGTTGGTGCCAGTTGTTTGATCCCAAGCACGTACAAAAATAGAGTTAGATTCAGTACCGTTAAAATTGGCATTTGGTTGAAAATATAAACGTGTATTAGAGTTATCGGCCAACAGCAAACTTGAAGAGTTGCTCACCGCGCCTAAAGCATTCCAATTAGTACCATTATTAGTGGTATAAAACCATGTGCCATTGGTAGCGTTATTACCAACGATTGCAATACCTTCTAAGGCACCGCTGTCTGCATCGCTAAAATTTATAGTAAAGTCACTAATTAAGTAACCCACTGCGCCCACTGGTGCTGCCGAATCTTCGGCTGCAAATAGTGTTACAAATGTATTTGGATTAATAGGCGCATCATTAACCGCGCTAATATTTACGGTGATATTTTCAATGGTAAGTTGGGGACCGCCAGCACCTTGGCTACCTGTATTGCCGTCATCAAAGGTCCATGCTAGAACAACATTGGCAGGGGGACTGTCACTTGTATTTCTGTAGGTAATGGACTGCATCATTTCATTGACTCGCGCAGTTGTTGCATTAGTATTAAATGTTACTAATAACGAACCAAAAACCGCGCCTGAGTTTTGCGTAACAGTGCCTATAGTAACGCCCGATAAAACAAGATTTCCACCTTCAATAAGGCTACTTAAGTTTCCGGTAGAAGAAAAAATATCATCGGCATTAAAACTACCACTTCGGTGAATGGCTAATGTAGCACCATTATAATTACCAAGACCGCCATTTAGCGCATCTAAATCTGTATCTCTAATTTGCACATTAGCGTCTAAGACAACGGGTGCACCGTTTTCAACATAAGTTGGGTTTGCATTTAGTGTCAGCGTGCCAGCAAAACTTTTATCTATGTCACCATTATTTAAATAACGTGCCACAGAAATATCGTTATTAGCACCATTATTACTATAACCCACTTGTACAATTTTGCCGTCTGATTGCAATACAACAGCGTCACTAAAGTCGTTACCTACGCCAGTGCTAAGTGTTAATTTACCATCACCTGAGAAACTATTATCTACCGAGCCATCTGCATTAAAGCGGGCCAGTGCAAAAACGTTTTTAACGCCATTAAAACTATGCCCACTGGTGATAATTTTACCATCCGATTGCAACACTGCGCTAAATGCTAAATCGCTACCAACTCCTATTGCAAACGTTTGTTTACCATCACCAGAAAAACTAGTATCGAGTGTTCCATCTGCATTAAAACGTGCCAATGAAATATCAACATTTCCAGCAATTTCGCTATAACCAACAGTAACAAGCTTACCATCTGCTTGTAAAAGTACACTTTGCAAAATATCGTAACTACCTGAAAAATCAGTTGTTTGTTTACCATCGCCAGAGAAACTGGTATCAAGCGTACCATCGGTGTTGTAGCGTACAAGTGCAAAATCTTGACTTGCGCCATTGCTGCCATAACCGCCCTGCACAATTTTGCCATCAGCTTGTACAATCACGCTTTCACCGTAATCATTACCGCCATTAATATCGGTTTTAACAATACCATCGCCTGAAAAACTGGCATCAAGCGTACCGTTTGTGTTGTAACGCACCAAGGCAAAATCGTCACTGGTACCGCCACTTGCACTAAAGCCTGAAACTACTATTTTCCCATCTGCTTGAATAGCCATACTAAGTGCTAAATCGTTACCGACGCCAAGATTATTAACCGTAATGCCATCACCTGAAAAAGTCGTATCTAGTGAACCATCAACGTTATAACGAATGACTAAAAAGTCATCATTTGTGCCGTTGTAGCTAAAGCCAGCTACTACAATTTTGCCGTCTGCCTGTATTGCTATCGCTTGCGCAGCTTCATCTCCTGCACCTACTGCCGTGGTTAATTTACCATCAGCAGAGAAGCTTGTATCTAGCGTGCCATCTACGTTATAGCGCACTAGCACTACGTCATAATTACTGCCATTATAGCTACGGCCAGCCACCACAATTTTGCCATCTGTTTGAATTGCAGTTGCGTTGCCAAAATCACCTTGTGTGCCTATTGGTGTGGTTATATTGCCGCCAATAACAAAGCTTGGCGCGTCATTCACTGGGTCAATATCGATAAATATATTGGCTGCTGTGGCACTTAACGGCGTGCTACCGCCAACGCCACCTGCAATTGAAACCCTCGCTGCGCCAGTGGTATAGCCGCCTGTATAAGTTACATCTACACCCAACACAGTGAGTGCACCCGCACTGCCGAAATAGTTAGCGGTTGGTACAAATCGTATTGAGGCACTTACACTTAATGCTAAACCTTCTGCAGGCACTTGCCCAATATCGTACCAATTTGTACCACTATTAGTAGAGTACTGCCAATTGCCTTGTGCGGCTGTGGCTGCGTTGCCCGTAATTAACATGCCTGCCAAGCTGGTGCCATCTGCATCGGTAAACATCCCCGCTAGACCACCAACACTAATACCTGTTGGGCTAATAACATCTTCATCTATTACGTAAATTGTAGAATTGATTGCAACAGGTGAATCGTTTACTTGGGTAATGTTGACAGTGGTAGTACCAATCGTTTCAGCAAAACCACCGGCGCCTTGCAAGGCAGTGTTGTTGTCATTGATTATCCAACCAATCAACAAACTACTAGGTGGCGCATCGCTGCTATTAGCATAAGCAAGGGCGCTTGCCACGGCACTTACACGGGCGGTTGTTGCGTTGCTATTAAACGTTAATTTTAAAGTGCCACCACTGTTGCTGGATACAGTGCCAACAGTAACGCCACTAATGACTAAACTACCGCCCTGCGTAAGCGCATTTAATGCACCTGTGGCCGAAAAAAAATCTTGATTATTTGCTACTAGCAAGCGCTGCAAAGTAAGCGTAGCACCGTTATAATCACCCAACCCGCCGTTAAGTGCGTCTAAATCAGCATCTTTAATATTAACGCTAGCATCTAAAATAACTGGGGCAGCGTTTTCAACATAAGTAACGGTAGTGCCCAGCGAATTCACTAAATTAAAGCTAGTGTCTAGCGTGCCATCGGTGTTGTAACGCACTACTGCAAAATCATTATCGCCAGCAGCATTAACGGCTGAACCCACTACGATTATTTTGCCATCAGCTTGTACGGTAATGCCTTCAGGGTAATCTTGACCAACGCCAGTACCAACCACGGTGGTTAATTTACCACCGCCCGAAAAAGTTGTATCTAACGAGCCATCGGCATTAAAACGCATTACACCAAATATATAATCAGTGCCAACTGTATTAATACCACCAGTTACCAATATTTTGCCATCGGCTTGTATAGCCAAACTTTCTGCAAAATTGGTCAAACTACCTATAAAAGCGATTTGTTTGCCATCGCCAGAAAAGCTGGTATCTAAGCTGCCATTGGTGTTGTAGCGCGCTAGCGAGAATATACTTGTGCCACTCACATCTGAATAACCTGCCACCACAATTTTGCCATCTGGCTGAATGGCAATCGCTTGAATAGTATCGTATTGGCCAGCAATATCGGTTGTAACAATACCTGTACTATTAAAGCTGGTATCTAAGTTGCCATTGCTTAACAAGCGTACCACTGCGTAATCGTTACTGGCAAATGCTTCTCTGGTACCACCCAATACAATTTTGCCATCGGTTTGGACAGCCATTATGTTGGCATAATCATTACTGGTGCCAATAGCAATGGTTTGTTTACCATCACCAGAAAAACTGTTGTCTAGTGTGCCATCTGTATTAAAGCGCACCACGGCAAAATCGTAATTAGTACCATTGCTGGCAGAGCCTGCCACAACCACTTTGCCATCGGCTTGCAAAAAGCCAACACCGCCTTGTATGTCGCTGCTGCCAACACCGGTTGTTACTAGGCCATCGCCAGAAAATGTGGTGTCTAAATTACCATTACTGTTGTAACGTGCTACTGCAAATTCAAACTTGCCCGATAGCGCATTAAAAGCACGACCAGTTACCACAATCTTGCCGTCAGTTTGCAATAACACTGTTTTAACAGAATCTGTGCCTGCGCTAAAAGCAGTCGTCAATTTGCCATCGCCCGAAAAGGTAATGTCTAGCGAACCATCGCTGTTATAGCGTGTTAGTGCAAAATCGTCCTGACCACCAACAGTGACTGTACCGCCAACAATAATTTTGCCATCTGGCTGTAAAACCACACTAGTTGCTTCATCGGTTGAAGTACTGTAATTAGTTAATACAATACCAGTCCCCACACCAAAGCTTGGCACATCGTTTATGGCAGTAACCGTTATATCTACGGCTTTAGTATGGGTAGCACCTGTTGCATCGGTAGCTAAAATATTTAATGTAGCTACACCATTAAAATTAGGCGCACCTTTATATGACAGCGAGCCTAAGGCAGCATTAATTTGTGCTTGTGTGCCGTTAATGGTGATGGCGCTTGAGTTATTAGCACCAGCAGTAATGCTAGCACCACCTATACTCATCACTAAATTACCGTTGCTTACTGTAAGCTGTGCCGAGGTTAAATTATTATTAACATCACTAATTGATATTGCGTTACCGATAAAAATCAGCACGGTATCTTCGTTAACTGTTGGGGCAGATGGCGCTGTAATAACGGGCGCATTTGGGTTTATAGCAGCAATAATATTAAGTGAAAATTCAGAAGTTGCACCAAAATTACCACCGCCTAAATTAACTGTGGCAGTTGCAGAAATTCTATCGCCCGCATTAACTGTGACACTGCCTATATTGGTGCTATAAGCCGCATTGCCACTTACATCGGTAGTGGTGTTAACAAAACCTAAATACTGGCGGCCTTCTCCATGTCCAGTGGGGTCTTCCGTACCAACTGGGTTACTGTAAAATTCTATACGATAATTAGTATTGGCTTGGCTATTAAGGTTGCCATTAATGGTTATATTGCTGCCATAAATAAACCCATTGCCTAATAATGGATAGTTTTGTAAATTATTTGCACCAGTATCGCCATCGCCCAAGTCGTTGAGTGTTACGCCATCGTAAGGGCCAATATCAATAGGTAATTTAAAACTGTTAGCAATTATATTACCTAAAAACGCATTGCTTTGTGTAGTGGCATCTTTTGCACCTATGCCCGCTTCACCGCTATTTACAATAATATTGCCTTCGCCAGCCGCTGTGCCGCCAATTAAGTTATTGCTAGCACCGTTTTCTACAAATACACCAAAAGTGCCCACACCAAAATTAAGTATTTGTGTCGCATTGGTGCCAATAATGTTGCCTTGTACTTTATTATTACTTGCGTTGTAAAGCGAAACGCCAGAATATAAACCACCGCCAATAATATTGGCGCCATAAGTTAAGCTTGATCCAATAAAGTTACCATTCGCTTGGTCTAAAACAACACCTTGCTCGTTGCTAATGGTTGCGGTTTGGTCAACATTTAAGCCAATAATATTACCGTAAACTTTATTATTGGTAGCACCTAAACCGCTAATTAATATTCCAGCATTTGTATTGCCTGATATTAAATTACCTTCTGCCGCATCGTTAGTACCATCTAAATTGCTACCAATAATGGTATTGCTAGCGTTGTCTCTAAGAAAAATACCCCTAGCATTACCAATTGCTGCAGTGCCAGTAAAATTAGTGCCAATATAATTATTCAAGACTGTAGTGTTAGTAGCACTTTCTACCTGTATTCCGTTGTAAACACCAGAAATAACATTGCGCTGCCCTGCACTTACGCCGCCAATAATATTATTGCTGCCGCTAACAACTGCAATACCATTTACTAGCGCGCCACCGTCAGATAAACCATCTGCGCTTAGGCCTATCCAGTTACCTTCAATTTTTATATTACTAGCCTGAATCACAATGCCTGTGGCTGTAAAATTTTGAATGGTTAAACCGCGAATAGTAGAATTAGATGCGCCGTTATTAATGACAATTGCGTTGTTAACCGTATTGCCACCATTAATCACAATTAATGGTTGGCCGCTGTAGCCCGCTCCACCTTGGGTAAAGCCGTCTAAAATAGTGGTGCCGTTTAACACCAAGCTTGTGGTTAAGGTGATGGTTTGTGGGCCAGCGCCAACAATAGCAAAGTTAATATTATCTGTGCCAGCACTAATATTGGCGTCAGTTACCGCTTGCACTAGCGAGCCTAAGCCAGTGGCATTGGCATTGGTTACGGTAAAAGTTGCCAGTGCGCCAAACCAGTTAGCTTGGCCGTAGGCTGAAATAGCTACATTAGTATTGATAACGCCATAATTAATTTCCAATACCCAATTGCCAAATTCACTGGCATGGCCAGTGCGGTCGTTACTGGCTGCCACATCGGCGCCCGTTAGGTTGGCAATCACTTCTACCGCAGATTGGCCGTAATTGCCTTGGGCAAAATTACAGCCATAAATTAAAATATCGGCGTCACTGGTTAAATGGCTACCAATTTGGCGTAATTGTTCGCCATAACTAGCTTGCAGCGTATCTGCATTTAAAAAGCTGGTGCCTAAATGCAATTGACCAGACGAGCCTTCACCAATCAAATGAATGGCGCTTATATTAGCTCCTATGCCATTTTTTGTCGCTAATGTGTCAACAATGGTCGCAATGCCATTTTTTGTTTTATCTAATAAAATAACTTCGGTTTGTTTGTTGGCGGAATCTTGGCTTTTAATGTCATCAACAAGCTGCTGGTAGTTTGCTACACGGGTATCTACAAAAACGATTTCATGTTGCATCACTTGCGCTAGCGCTGATTCTGAATTTTGCACCGCAGGCGCTTCGTAAACACGCACTTCGGCAGGCGGCGCAACGGCTAACGTATGCAACAGGGTGCCCGCATCAGCAGAATATAAAATTCTGGCTTCTAGTTGTTCAACAATTGGTTTTTTTCTAAATTGTAATTTTTGTTGTTGCATCGTAAAACCTTATTTAAGTTACCCCATTAAGTTCTATAACACCTTTTTAAATGTCTTTTTTACTGCAGGTTTTTTAATAGTTGGCGCAATAATTTCTTCTGTAGGCACTGTTGTATTTGCTGCTGTATTTGCTGCTGTTGATTCAATACCTTGCAGGCTAGCTTTGCAACGCAAGCCAGATGGAATTTCTGAATCAGCATTTTTAATCTGTGCGCGCACTCTAAACGTGTTACTTGCGCCATCAATTAATTTATCCACCATCACCACCTTGGCCTCTAGTGGTACAGAGTTGGGTAAATTTGGGGTTACGGTGATGTATGAATTTTTCTCAATCGTGCCGTACAGGGCTAATGGCGCCACTATCTCTACTCGTAATGGGTTAATTTTGGCCACGCGAAACAACGGTTTTTCTTCAACGCGTTCTCCTGGCCACACATAGCGTTCTGCAATAATGCCATCAATGGGTGAGCGTATTTCACGCATATTCATTTGTGCTTTGGCAATTTCTAACTCGCCATCAGATAGTTTTAATTGCTCTTTTGCAAAAATCACTTTTTGCTCGGCCACCGAAGTTTCAGCTTTTGATTTATCTAAAGCTTGCTGCGAAATAAATTTTTGGGTGACTAAAGCCTCGCCGCGTTTCTCGGTAAGCTGTGCCAAATATAAATTAGCTTGCGCCGTTTTTACGTCAGCCTCAAACTGGCTTCTGGTTTTGGCTACTTGCAAGTTTGCGCGCTCTAAATCTGATTTGAGTGTGGCTAATATTTGACCTTTACGCACAAAATCGCCACGCTCAACAAACACTTTATCGGCCACGCCTATCACTTGGCTGCCCACTTCGGCAATTTGTTCTGGTTCGATTAAACAACCCAAGGCGCTCTCTGCATGTGCGAAATTGAATTGCAATATGCCAAATACTGCCAGTGCAGTTATTTTTACTTTTAGTCTTAATTGATCAATCAATTTGTTACTCCTTAACACTTTTTCAATTCTTATTGTATTTATAAAAGCAATTATTAAGCCAACTTTTTAATTTAAAAACATAAGCTAACTCATTACTTTAATTGATGATTTTAATGAAAATTAATTAGCTATATAATTGTGAATCTTCATCAAAAGCAATGTCCTGTTTAAGCAGCTCGCGGCGCTGTTCTAGCTGGTTATACTCTTCTAGCCATTGCGGTATTCTGCAAATTAAACGTACCAACCAAGCCGGATTTTTTAAACCAGATTGTGGAATAATGCCATGAAACCACTGCGGAAATTGTTGATAAATCGACAATTTTTCGACAGTTAATAGCATTTCAGCACTGCCTGGGTCGCCCTGTCTGGCGCAACGGCCGATTAATTGCCTATCAATGCGATACGCAATGTTGTGCTGGCACGAAATAACGTGCAAACCGCCAATTTGCTTGGCATCGCTACTCAATGCAATATCGGTGCCGCGCCCCGCCATATTAGTAGAAACGGTAATTTTACCAAGTTGCCCTGCAACCGCCACAATACTAGCTTCTTCAGCATTTTGTCTGGCATTTAACACCTGGTGCGCCAAGCCTGCTTTATATAATAGCTGTGACAATACTTCAGAATCTGACACCGAATCTGTACCGATTAACACAGGTCGCCCAAGCTGGTTAATGGCTTTGCTGCTGGCAACTGCTGCTTTAAATTGCGCATCAATGGTTTTAAAAATAGTGGTGGGCATAAGCAGCCTTTTGCTGACTTGCCTTAGTGGTATATTGTTGGTGTGTAGGTTAAAAGTGTCTAATAGCTCACTGTCTAGGCCATTTAAAGTGCCGCTCATGCCGCCCAGCCGTAAATATTTAGGAAAAAACCGCTGGTAAGTAATTTGTGACATGGTGATCATTTCGCCACTTAATTTGCAGCCTTCTTTAAGCTCAATTAACTGATGCAAGCCTTGCGACCACACGCGCCCTGGCGATACTCTGCCAGTAATTTCGTCTACAATATGCACTACATCTTCATCCACAATATAGTGCTTATCACGCTTAAATAAATACAAGGCTGCTAGGGCTTGGCAAATGGTTTCTTCATAGTAAATTTTGTTTTTCCATATTGCACCTAAATGCTGCGTGCTATTTGCAAGCCTCTGCAAGCCGCTTCCAGTAAGGCTTGCAGCCATGCCAGATTGATTAAGCTTAAAATCTAGATCTAAAATAAGGCTTTTTGCTAGCCTTAATGCTTGGCTGTAATAGGCGGTTTTTACCTCATCTTGATTGCTTCTAGATAAAATAAGTGGCACGCGCGCTTCGTCAATTAATATACTATCGGCCTCGTCAATAATGGCCATGTATAACCCGCGCAGCAATACTTGTGGTTTTTGCCCGGCTAAATTTGCCGCACGAATTTGCCGGTCTGTGCGTAACTCTTGCAACTGCGTTTTATCTCTTAAATAATCAAAAACCAACTCTTTTGCTGTGGTGTACACAATATTTTGCGCATAAGCCACTTGGCGCTGCGCAAACTCCACCTCTTTGGTGACTGTGCCAACTGTTAAACCCAGCGCCGTAAATAATGGTTTCAAGGTTTCTGCATCGCGCGTCACTAAATAATCGTTAGCCGTGATTAAATGCACAGGAATGCCTGCCAATGCTGCGCTGGCCACACAAATGCCCGCAGTAAGCGTTTTGCCCTCACCCGTAGCCATCTCTGCCAATTTGCCATCTAACATCACTTTTGCAGCCAATAGCTGCGTGTTGTAAAGTGAAATGCCTAAACTGCGCGTGCATACTTGTTTGACGGTGGCAAATACTTCTATTTCTAGCGATTGCGTTAAGCCATGTAAAGATAATTTCTCTCTAAGCGTTTTTACATGGGCGTTTAGCGCCAGTGTTGATAAATTAATTAGGTGCGCTTCGTGTGCTAATACTTGATTGACAAAGTGTTGGTAGGATTTAACACTTTTAGAGCCAAAAAATAATTGAAGCTTGCTAAGCTTTTGTTGAATGCCAGATAAAAAGCTTTTTTGTTTGGGTGGTCGCTCGGGATACAGCCCCAATACAATGCTAGGTTTTGGTGTGCTAAACAATGTTGTGTTGGCCAATTTTATGCATACAATCAATAAGTTGTAAAAAATATGATGGGTAAGTTAACTACAAATTAGGGTTGAAATAACTTAAAAAAAGCTGTTTTACTTTTCGGTAAAGTTGTGTCGCTATTGGCTCGCTGCCATGATTAAATCGTACATTCACCCTGCCGCCAGCGCGCTCAAATACCGCATTTGGCAATTTTAAATCAACTAAAATAATCGGGTTAATCACGTTAATGCCTTCGGCGTCACTTGGGTCAGTTACATGCTGGCCACCGGCTCTATCACCAAGCGCCTTACTAGGTAACTCGCGTGAGGCCGATGGTGTAATCGACACCAACTCAGCTTTAATGGTTTTACGCGGGTTTTCAGCAGTTCTTACTTCAATACCAGCTAGATTTTCACGAATCAAAGTGACATCTGGCGCATTCAAAGCGACCCGTAACTTGACATCCGATTGATCTAAGACATAGCCAATAACGGTGCCTTTTTTTACAAATGTATCAAGCAAATCTGCTTGATGCGGCATCACCAGCTTGCCATTGACGTTGCTGCGAATAGACAGCGCACTAATTTTTTCTTGTGCACGGTCAATGTCCACTTTTAACTTTTTAAGTTGCTCTTCAATACTGGCCGATTTTGATCTATCACTGTATAAGGCGTTAAATTGATCGCCTTCTAGCTTGATCAATTGCTTTGTCAGCCCATCGTATTCCGCTACTAATTCAGCATTTTCAAGCTTGACTAATAATTGGCCCACCTTAACTTGTTGATTGTTTGCTATATAAATTTCTGTCACAAATCCAGCGCTTTCAGGCCGCAGTTTTGCTTCATCTTGAACCCAAATAACGCCTTGTGTATTGGTGTTAAATGGTAGTGGCGCAATAAAAATAGCTGCCAACAAGGTGGCAATGCCTGCATATAAAAACAGTTTTGCTTTTAAACGAGGAATGCCAGAAGGTGCAGCAGAAACGATGCTAGAAAAAACATTGAGCAATGGTTTTATAATTAAACTGATTGCAATAAAAATAAAGCCAATAATGCCAATCAGCTGTGATTTACTGCCCAGCCAAAGCACCACCGCAAACAACACAAATAAGCTGTATAAAAGCGAAATGGGCGCGTAGCCAATCAACCATTTCCGCTCACCTTTTGCCATTAAAAACGGTTTTACACTGTTTTTACCATGGATTAACCTCACCATCTGATTAGTCCAAAAAGTACGGCTTCTGGCGGCTAAATTGGGCAAATCAAACAAATCGCACAAGACATAATACGCATCAAAACGCACTAACGGATTACCATTAAATAGCAAAGATGACACGCTGCAAATAAAGGCTGCCACAAAGGCAATATCGCGTATTAAGCCAGGTTGCGTGTTAAAAAACACCCATAAAGCTATGGCGGCAATGAGTAATTCCACCATAATGCCAATAGCGCCAACAATCACACGCTGATATTTATGCCTAAAACCGTTCGAGGCCGAGGCATCAACATATGGTGCAGGCGTCATCATAAATAGCGTAATGCCAGTTTCGCGCACTTCGCCGCCCCAGTGCTTTACCGCAAGCGCGTGGCCTAACTCGTGAACGACTTTAATAAACGGGTAAATTAGCCAAGCAATCAGCAAATAGCGCGGTGTATTGACATAAATATTGGTGTAGATGTAAATTTCGTTCCAATTAGCCATTGCATAAACAAAACCTACTGACACTAATAACAGCCAAACAACCAAAACAAAAGGATTGAAAATATACTTAGGTAGCCAATGCAGGCGATTTAATAAGGGCGTGGGATCAAATAAAGGAAAACGAAAGGCAAAAGGATTAATAAAGGCATTACGCTGCTTATTAGCTTTGGCTTTTTCGCGCCTAAACAGCTGCGGAATATTGGGCATCACCTCATAACGTAACAAGCCTTTTTGATCTAGCTCGTTTAATAAGCGAATCACTTCGTCTTGCGTTGGCGCATCGTCACCAAGTGTTTCTAGTAAGCTATCCCAAACTTCTTGCACTGTGAATTCGCCAGTACATCTGCCCACAAAAGCATAGGCTGCGCTGTTGATTCTAAAATGGTTCTCGCTTTCATTGTTAATCAGCAGGTACCAAATTTGATCGCGATATTGTTGTTTTTGTAGTTCGACATTGCCTTTAATTTTGGGTATTTGCTTAGAATACCGATACCACATGGGGCTAAAAAGTGACTCGCGCACGCTACCAGCCCCACGACCACAATGTCATTTTAAACCAATCCACTATACGGTGCGTCATGATCCATATAACTGGTTTTTCACCAATTTTAATTTTAACGACACCTTCTAAACCTGGGCTTAAACTGGTGTTTGCATTTAATTTAGCAAATGCACCTTCCACCTCAAAAAAGTTACGGCCATCTTTGGTGTTGGCTACTGGCGTAATCGATTTAACGGTAAATGCTGTTTTAATATCGGGCAATGAAATTAAGGCAAGCGAGCCAGTTTGTGCTGGCACAATATAGGCTATATCGCGCTCATCTACCTCTGCAATCAACCTAAACTCGCCAATCGGCGATATGGTCATTAACACATCACCTTTTTGCACAGGAGACCCTAACGATTGTTTTAAATCGCCACTAATAATAATGCCATCAAATGGCGCCATAATTTTGGTGCGTTTTAGTTTTTGTTCAATCAAGTTAAGTTGGCTAGTGGCTTCATCGCGTTTTGCTTGATTTACCATCATTTGAAAGCGGTCTGAAGCCGCCAGCGCAGCGCCATAAGCGCTTTCATGCTGAGCAATTTCACTTAACCATTTTTGCTGCTCGCTAAGTAAATCTTCATCAGCTAACTCTGCCAACACCTGATTGGCTTTTACTTTATCACTTGGCCGTACGTAAGTTTGTTGCAAAAAACCGTCTTCAGAAGCCACTAATGCGCGTTGAATCAAGCCTTCTAGCCTTGCTGGCGCGTTTACGTGGTGATCAATTGGCACAAACATTAATGCCAATAAACCAAACAAGCCCGCATAGCCAAAACGTTTTAAATTTTGGTAATTATGTGTTTTATCTGTTTGGTTAGTATTAGAAAACAGTTGTTTTGTTTTGCTAAATATTGATTGATTAGCATTATTTTTTAAATGAATCAACGGACCAATAAAATAGGCAATTTGTTCTGCTGCCAAAACTTCGTCATTACTTATGACATTTGAACGGTTACGCTCAAATGTAATGACGCCAAAAATGCGAGAAAGATGAAATATTGGCACACTAAATACTTGATGCCCTGTAACCCTTGCCAGTGCTGCATGCGCCAAGGTAACTCTTGGGGTTTTATCAAGCGTATCAGGGTACTGGATAATGTTACTTTGCTCGGCCGCTTCATCCATCGCAACAATAAGCACACGTGCAGCTTCACTTTTGTCATCTTGCAAGGCAGAATGTGACACGCCAGCTAAGTTAATATAGCTGCCGTCAATCAAGCCTATCGAAACACGGTCGTAAGCTAGCTTAATAGCCACTTCTGTGGCAAATGCAGTAACTGCCTCGTGAAAATTATCACCAGATAAAAATGTTGCCTGCAGCTTCAGAACTAAATCTGAATCAATTTGGTTTGAATCAATTTGAGTTTTTTTTAATTCGACACTGCTCATATATTAGTTTGATTAAATAGTATTTTAAAAAATTACATTAATAATCACATCTATCGTATTGACTTTGCTTACTTTATTTAATTACTTTACCATTAGATATTAAAAAAAGCCAATACCTAAATTCGCCAAACCGCCATATAAATGGCATATAAATTGCTTTGTGGTATTTAGGTCTAATCAACATTCAAATTAGATAACAAAAAGAATCGATTTGAATGCAATATAGTAGGTAAATTATGCAATCCAATAGTAATACAACGCGACCCTCTTTGTTTGATTTGTTTAAATCAAGCGCAAAGGCAATAAAGACAATTGCTGAAGATAAGCAAAAAGCACTTTATAGCCTATTAACAGGCATTGATAGCGCCATTTTGTCTGGCGCAGAGATGGATCGCATTATCGATTTGTTGTTTCGATTTGCGCCAACTATTATTCAAAGCCAATATGTGGCATATGTATCGTTAGACAAAACGGTAGACGACAAAATCACCACCAAAGCAATTTATACAGATGGCAAGACAAAACAATACAGTAGCCCCAGCGAGAAATCTTTAAAAAATATTTTTAGAGACAATACGACTGGTATTTTTATTCATCATACCGAAAAATACATCACCTTAAATTCATTATTCACAGCAGCCGCGCCACATATTTACGCTTGTCCCGTTTATAAAGAAGGTGAAGTTGCCGCCATTGTGTTGATTGGACTAAGTGATGCCAAACATATCACTGAACTAGAAAAAAACCAGATTGTAGAAATAGCCAATCGCTTAGGTGTGGCTAAAACCGCTACGCACCGTAAGCAGCAGTTAAAAATTAAAGAATATTTTGATCCTGTCACTGATTTGTATAATAGACAGGCTTGCCAAGATAGATTGTCGCAAGAAATGTCTCGCGCGAGACGCCAAAATTTAAAATTGGCTACTTTTTATATCAATATTAATAACTTTAAAAAAATTAATGATGAGTTTGGCTATGCGGTGGGCGATCAATTGTTGCGTGATGTGGCGCAAAAATTAAAATCTAGCCTTAGAGAGATTGATATTGTGGCAAGGTTTAGCTCGGATGAGTTTGTGGTGATTGTGACGGATATTGAAAAATCCAGTCATGCCAACCGTGTGGCAGATAAAGTTAATAAGTTATTTGAAGCGCCCTTTCTAATTAACCAGCACCAGATGCACGTCAATATATCGATGGGCATTAGTATTTATCCCGAAGATGGTATTGGCGTAAACGAAATTATTCACAATGCTGATTCTGCAAGAATGATCGCCAAAAAACAAGGCTCGTCACAATACGCTTTTTATGAAGAAAACATGAGCGCAAGAGATATTTATGAATCGACTATAGAGCGAGAATTGCGCCAAGCGGTGACCAACAATGAGCTATTCATGGTGTATCAACCGCAATTTAATGATAGAAACGGTAAAATAGTCGGTGTAGAAGCTTTAGTCAGATGGCAACACCCAGAGCGTGGTCTTGTTGCCCCTTCTGAATTTATTCCAGTAGCGGAACAAACCGGTTTTATTGTGCAATTAGGTCAACATACGCGGCAGCTGGTGTTTAATCAATACGCTAGCTGGGTGGCTGCTGGCCTTAACCTACCTAGAGTTGCGCTTAATTTATCTAGCTACGAGATTCAACGTAGTGAGTTTATCCCTGAGCTTAAACAGCTTTTGGAAGTTACTGGCTTAAGTACCGAACTAATTGAATTTGAAATTACCGAAAATTTATTTGTAGAAACCAAAGGTATTGTATTTGATAACCTTAAAACGCTGCACGAGATGGGAATTTATATTGCCATTGACGATTTTGGTACAGGTTATTCTAACTTGGGTTATTTAGTACGCTTGCCGTTTGATGTGCTAAAAATTGATCGCTCGTTTATGCAAGAAATTGGTAAATATTCTGGCGCTAGTCAAATTATTACCATGATGATTGATATTGGCCACCACTTGGGTAAACAAGTGTGTGCAGAAGGCGTTGAAAATGAAGACCAGCTTAAGTTTTTAATTGATTCTGGCTGCGATATGATTCAAGGCTTTTTACTGTCTAAACCGCTTTCTAGTGATGATTTAGAACAATTACTGCGCCAGCAGCCACTATTGACAACGGTTGCTGTGCCTAGCATTTTAAATAACGCATTATTAGTCCACTAAGCAGTATTAAGGCGCACAGCTGCGCAGAACAATGCTTGTGGAGCGCAGGCTCGATAAAAAATTATGTATGATAACTGGGGAAAGTTTTTAATGTGTGCCAAAATGCCATGTCGTGATTGGGCCACAGCGTCGCTTTTTCAGCTTGTGCTATTTTTTTTAGCTTACGAATGCTAGCTACTGCCAACTCAGTTTGATCTTGCCAACAATTACCAGGCGCGACTTCATCAACAATATTTTCGGTTAAATCGGCAGCATCACCAGCAAGTATAATCGGCGTGCCTTGAGGCATTTCTATCCAAAGTGACATGTGGCCTGCGGTATGCCCTGGAGAGCTAATTGCGCGTACGCCAGGCGCTAAATCATATTCACCCTGTTTTACTTGCCAATTGGTTTGTTTAATAATTTCGTTATCAAAATAGGCAACATCTTCGGTGCTTGCATGCGCTAATTCATCGGCTTGAACATGCACGTCTGCATGGCCACAATCGCACAAACCACCGGCATGATCAAAATGCAAATGACTGATAAAAATAATATCAATGTCTTGAATTGTTAAACCCATGCGCGCCAATTGATTCGGCAAACGTTGCGCTGCATCCATCACTGGCGCAGCAAAACCAAGTGCTGGTTTGTAGTATTTTTCACGCATTGCGGCCTTGTTAATTTTATTATAATCACAACCAGCATCGTACAAAATACGGCCATTGTTGGTTTCGATTAAATAGGCCAATATTGGCGCTTCAATCATCTGCCCTGCGCCACGGTTAAATGTGGATATCGATTTATCGTATTGGTGGGTGGCGGTTAAAATTGGCCACAATTTGGTCACGGATGTCATAATTTGGCTACTATAACGCAGTTAAAAATGACACGCCAGCAGCGCCAATAAAGGCATTGGCAGATTGACTTGTCACTACACCGTAATCATCGCTTTGCAGGCGAGTTACGCGATGGCGATGAAAGGCAAGTAATAATTTTCGCATTGGAATCACTGGCAACAAAGGTGATTCACCAAATAATTCGTCATGCAGTTTTGGCAGTTGAAACCAAGCTGCTATTGGTTTCTCATGATGCGCATTGTGGTAAGCAAAATTCAGAAATAGAAGATTTAGCCAAGGATATTGCAGCGACGTTAAGTTTGAAAAAGTGTTGGCTTGCTCATAAATACGGTCTCGCACTTTGCCATCGCTAATTTTGCCGCCAGATTGCAACAAAGTGCTTTCTAAAAACACATCATATGTATGCTGAAAAGCATCAGCAAAACGCAGCGCAGTCAGCATAATGCTGTAAGCCAGTAAATATAGCAGCCACGCTTTTATTGATAGCCATGCCATCAGGCCAACCATTAAACCTCTCACTAAAACAATCACGGCTAAACGCGCACGTTTGTGATGCATATCTGGCCGCAAAAACGGTAAATTAATCACCAAAAAATGCATCAAAATTTCTAGCGCAGGAATATATAGCCATTCCAAAGCTTTAATGCTGTTTCGTGCAAAGCTAGGCATATCGCGCATTAAATGTTGAACGTTAAAGGTCAGTACATCTGCCCTATCTACGTGATGATGCATGTGTTTGCTGCGAATCTCTTCAAACGTGCTGTAGCAACTGCCGTTAATCCAGCGCATTATATTGCCCCAGCGGCGGTTCATTTCAGGCGTTTTAAAAATACTCCAATGACTAAACTCATGCAGTAAATAGGCGCTAATAATCAAGGCTTCTGCAGTTAGCAACACGCCTGCTAAATTAATCAGCCAATGGCTGTTAAATAGCATATAAACACCTAGCGTATAACCCACAAAAACAAAGCTAAACGCAATGCAATTAGGCAAAATACTTTGTTTGGTTCTAAAGGCATCTAACAGCATATTTGTCTCCCCTATTGACTGGCTAAAAAAGCGCGCCAACCACCTAAATGGCTAATGTTTTCTGCATTTGTTGTGGCATAAGCCTCGCACATAAAGCCTTGTACTGTACTGCCATCCGCCAATGTAAGCGTACCAAAACCCAATGGACTTGGTACGGTTGCGACAAGCTTTCCATAATTTTCAATCGGCAATTGCCAAATTTCTAGCGCAATCTCACTGCCATTTTCAGTCACCCGCAACAAACCTGGGCGCGGCGGTGTAAAGCCATTAAGCGCAAATAATTGATAGTCTGAAGTCGTTGTTGTGGCTTCAATAAACTCCCCGCCTAGCGCCACTAATTGCGGATTAAGTGGCAGGCCTTGCATGTGTGCGCCGCAAACGGCTACTCTTATGTTCATACCAATCCTTTATTTAAGGTTTTTAACTACAATCTTTTTGCTAAATTAAGTAGCGCATCATCGCTAAATGCAGGTGCGCTTAAGGTAATACCAAAGCCCAAACCATTGCCGTAGAAGTCAATAGGTACGGCGATTGCAGCCATGTCTAATAGATTCATAAAGTTAGTGTAATAACCCAAATTAGTATTGGCTTGAATCGGGTCAGCTTGCACCTCGGCAATGGTATAAATAGTGCCTGCAGTGGGTGTGACTAGCACATCAATTCCAGCCACATCAACATCATGCCAAATCGCTTCTGCTGTGCGTTGCAGCGCTTTTAATTTGTAGATGGCCGCAAAAGTATCAGCAGCGCTAAACTTGGCGGCATTGCCAATAATTTGCTTGGTAATGGGGAAAATACTGTCAGGATTTTCATCAAAAAACTGGCGAATGGCTTCATACCGCTCGGCCACCCACGGGCCTTGGTAAAGCAAAGCTGCCGTTTCTATAAAGGGCGCAAAATCAATTTCCACCGCAGTGCCGCCGATGGCTTCTAGCTGGCCAATGGCTTGCTGAAACAATTGTGGTGTTTCTTGGTTGCCAAAAAATGCAAGTTGGCTTGTTTTTGGCACACCAAATTTAAAATTAGCTGCAAAATTAGCTTTGGTTTTATTTGATGCTCGCGAATAAGCATCTGTCGCATCAAAGCCTTGCGCCACTTGCAACACGGCCGCTGCATCATCCACATTTTTAGCAAATATCGATACGCAATCTAGCGTGCGGCAAGCAGGCACCACGCCAGAAGTGCTGAGCAAGCCCAAACTTGGCTTAAGCCCAACCAAATTGTTAAATGCGGCAGGCACACGGCCAGAGCCTGCGGTATCGGTACCCAAACTAAAACTCGCCATATTTAGCGCCACCGAAACGGCAGAGCCTGCGCTAGAACCGCCAGAAATATAAGCAGGATTGATGCTGTTTTTGCACGCGCCATAAGGCGAGCGGGTGCCCACCAAACCCATCGCAAATTGATCTAAATTGGTTTTACCCACAGGAATCGCACCTGCATCAATCAACTTTTGTACCACAGTTGCGTTTTTTTCTGGCGTGTAAGCATAGTCTGGGCAGCCCGCCGTTGTTGGCGTTGCAGCCAGATCAATATTATCTTTAATGGCAAATGGAATGCCATATAAAGGATAATTGGAGATATTTTGGCCTTCTAATTTCTCAGCATAAACCAGCATTTCATCCAAAGATAAACGTGTAATCCACACATTGTGGCTATTTTCATGACCAATTTCTGCATCTAACTCTTTGACTAGCTCGCTGGGCTTAAGCACGCCAGAAACATACAGGCTGCGCAAATAAGCTATATTTAAATTCATTGGGTTTACGCCTCTGCCACTAATAATAAATGTTGACCTGCTGAAATGGGTGCGCCTTGATTGCACAAAATTTTGGCCACAACACCTGCGCAGCTTGCAGTCACCGCAATCTCCATTTTCATCGATTCGATAATCGCCACTTCATCACCCGCTTGCACAAGCTCACCTTCGGCCCGCAACACTTTCCACAAGTTGCCCGCCACGTGCGAGGCAACAGCGCTTTGTCCATCTGGAATCGCCAATGCCACTTCCGCACCAGTTGATTCTACTTCTTGACTGTAATTGGCTTGACCTGCTGCTATCCAGCGTTCACGTTCTGCATTAAATGCCGCTTGCTGTGCGGCTTTAAAAGCATTGATGCTGGCAGATTCTTTTTGTAAAAACTGTTGATATTCACTTAATTTAAAGGTGGTTTCTTCAATTTGTAATTGAAATTTTCCATGTAAAAAATCAGCGCGCAGTTGCATTAATTCATCAGCAGTAACTGGGTAATAGCGAATTTGGTCAAACAAACGCAACAACCAAGGCGCATCTGCTGCAAAATCGGCGGTTGCGTTCCAGCGATTCCAAATTGGCAAGGTGCGGCCAACAAGCTGATAACCGCCTGGACCTTCCATACCATAAATGCACATATACGCCCCGCCTATGCCCACTGCATTTTCTGGTGTCCAAGTGCGTGCTGGATTATATTTAGTGGTGACAAGTCTGTGGCGCGGGTCTAGCGGCGTGGCCACAGGCGCGCCCAAATACACGTCGCCCAAGCCCAGTGTGAGATAGCTCGCGTTGAATACAATATCCTTTACTTGAGAAACACTGTCTAAGCCATTGATACGGCGAATAAATTCCGTATTGTTTGGTGCTGGCTCCAGCGAGCACCAAGGCGCATTTTTACGCACTGATTGCGCATATTTAAGCACCGCTTGCTGAATAGTCGGATCTTCCCACGAAAGCGGCAAATGCATAATCCGCGTTGGCACTTGCATGCTTTCTGTTGGCGGCAACGCTTGTTCGGCTTGCTGCAAAATCGCAATCAGTTTATCGACTGGCAATACAAGACTATCGTAATGCACTTGCAGCGAGCGTATGCCAGGCGTTAAATCGATAATGCCTTGGATTGAATGTTGGCTTTGCTGATTTTGCAGCCACAGCATTAGTGCATGCACACGAAAACGCAGCGTTAAATCTAGCGCTAACTCACCATATTCCACCAGCAAATTTTTATCACCGGCTTGGCGATATACTACTTTTATTTCTGTATCATTTAATTGCGAGGCCAACAACACTGGGCTGGAAGCCGCATAGATATTGGCTTGCAGAGCAGGTGTTTTAATGTTTGCTTGGGCTGGGTTAGCAATCATTGCATTTTGCGCAAGCTCTAACTCGCGCGCCTGCGTTTGAGTTAGCTGTTTAAAGCGTATTTTATCGCCCGCTTTTAGCTGCCCCATTTTCCACAATTCGGCTTGCACAATGGCGGCTGGGCACACAAAGCCACCCAAACTTGGGCCATCTGGCCCCAAAATAATCGGCATGTCACCAGTAAAATCAATACTGCCGATGGCATAAGCATTATCGTGAATATTCGATGGATGTAGGCCTGCCTCGCCACCATCAGTGCGCGCCCATTGCGGTTTGGGGCCAATTAATCGAATGCCAGTGCTGTTAGAGTTGTAGTGCACCTCGTAATCTGTGCTAAAGAATACATCAATGTCGTCAGTTGTAAAAAAATCTGGCGCGCCGTGCGGGCCATATAGCACGCCAATCTGCCAGTTATTACTATATTCAGGCTGCAAACTAGGAGGCAAAAATCGCTTTTCTATATTCGCATTCTCTTGTTTAGTAAGGTGCAGCACATCGCCTACTCTCAACGTTCTGCCGCCATGCCCACCAAATTGACCTAGCGTAAAGGTCGATTTACTGCCTAAATAATCTGGCACATCAAAACCGCCCTGCACCGCTAAATAAGCGCGGCAGCCTGCACCATTGATTTTGCCCAAATTTAATACGCTGCCTGCTTTAATGTGTTGCGATTGCCACATGTTGATTGGTTGGCCGTCTAAAAGTGTTTCAATGGCTGCGCCACTAATCGCAACCACTGCATCGGTATTAAATTTCAACTTACAGCCAATCAGTGTAATTTCCAGCCCTGCCACGCCCTCGGCATTGCCCACCAATTTATTGCCTAAACGAAATGCTAAATGATCCATAGGCCCAGATGGCGGCACGCCCACATGCCAATAGCCAAGCCGTCCTGGGTAATCTTGTATGGTTGTCAGCACGCCGCCATCTAGCACATCAATAGTGAGCGGTTTGTAAATAAAGCTGTTCAAATAACGGGTAATTTGTTTGCCAGCTGGAAACACAGTATCAGCCAATATCTGGCGCAGGTATTCCAAGTTAGTTTCAATACCACTTAAGCTGCTTTCATTTAGTGCTACGCGCATTTTGGCTACGGCAGCAGCTCTGTCAGGCGCATGCACCAACACTTTGGCGATAAGTGGATCGTAAAATGGCGAAACCTCGCTACCGCGTTGCACCCAAGTATCATTACGCGCAGCAGCCGAAAACTTCACTTCTGTTAATACGCCACTGGCTGGCTGAAAATTCTTATTCGGGTCTTCTGCATATAAACGTACCTGTATTGCGTGGCCTTGTGGTTGGTGCAGATAAGTGCTTAAAAAGTCAGTATTGCCAGCCGCAGCGCGCACCATCCATTCCACCAAATCCACACCGGTCACTAATTCTGTCACGCCATGTTCTACTTGCAGGCGCGTATTCACCTCTAAAAAGTAAAATTGTTGGGTATCGTTGTCGTACACGTATTCCACCGTGCCAGCAGAGCGGTAATTGAGCGCGCTGCCAAGTTTTACAGCGGTTTCACACAATGCTTGGCGCGTTTCTGCAAAGATGTTTGGCGCTGGCGTTTCTTCTATTACTTTTTGGTTACGGCGTTGCACAGAACAATCACGCTCGCCCAAGGCAACGACTTTGCCCTTACCATCACCAAAAATTTGCACCTCAATATGGCGGGCAGCTTGCACATATTTTTCTAAATAAATTCCACTATCTTTAAAGTTATTCTTAGATAATCGTTGCACCGATTCAAATGCAGCGGCTAATTCAGCCTCAGCCCAAATAAGCTGCATGCCAATACCACCGCCGCCTGCGGTGCTTTTTAGCATGACGGGGTAGCCAATGTGTGCAGCTCTCGTCATGGCTTCTGCTACATCTTTTAACAAACCCGTGCCTGGTAATAAAGGTACATTATTTTTCTCGGCTAAATTTCTAGCTGTGTGCTTTAAGCCAAACTCACGCATTTGTAATGGGGTTGGGCCAATAAAAGCAATACCAGCTGCTTCGCAAGCCTCAGCAAAACTGGCGTTTTCTGATAGAAATCCATAACCTGGATGAATCGCTTGTGCGCCAGTATCGGCAGCCGCTTTAAGAATTTTTTGTACATTTAGATAGCTCTCGGCGGCTGGCGCTGGGCCTACGCAAACCGCTTCATCGGCATCTAGCACATGGCGAGCGCCCGCATCAGCATCTGAATAAATCGCTACCGATGCAACGCCCATTTTTTTGAGTGTGCGAATAACACGGCAAGCAATCTCGCCTCTGTTTGCGATTAATACTTTTGTAAACATAAAACTACCTTTTGCGCGAGTCGTCTCGCTTTTATTGCAAACGTTAGGTCGTCCTAACGCTATGTTTTATTTAGCATTCCAAACAAGCAACTGAACAGGCGTTGGATTATATGCATTGCATGGATTATTAAGTTGTGGGCAGTTAGAAATCAGCACCATCACATCCATCTCAGCGCGCATTTCTACGTATTTACCCGCGGCAGAAATACCATCAGCAAATACTAATGCGCCATCAGCCGTAACAGGCACGTTCATAAAAAAATTGATATTGCCTGTAATGTCGCGCTTGCTCATATGGCTGGCGCAGTCGCAAGTGTTAAGTGCGTGCATAAACGAATCGCGGCAGCTGTGCATAGGACGCTTAGCAAGGTCATAACGCGTGGTGTTACTTTCGGCCGAGCATGCGCCGCCTAGCGTGTCGTGACGGCCGCAAGTGTCCGCCACAATAGTCAACATCGCATTACCTTCAGATGAATACAGAACCGAGCCAGTAGTTAAATATATTTGCCGTTGGCGGGCAATGGTGTCTACTGCGCTGTAGCGTTCCTCTGCATTGGCTGCGCTATAAAAAAGTGTATCAACCGCTTGGTTGCCTTCTATATCTAAAATACGAAAAATTTGGTCTTTTTTGACCATTGACATCCATGGATCGCCTGCATTGCAAGTTTGATTCAGCACGGCGTTTTTTGGGTCTAGCACGCTTTCTGTAGTCATAAACAATAGCTCATAAATAATATCTCTCGGTATTCACAAAACCACGGCCATTTTGCAGGCAACTATTGCGGCATACATCATCACGCGCAGCACTGCCAACCTTGTAAGCGGACAATTTCACAGCGGCAGGCGCATAAGCAGTTTTGGGGTCTAGTGGATGCGGTGCAGCAGACAGCACTAACAGCACATTCATATCGAAGCGAATATCGATGCTGCTGCCAGCCTTGCTGTTATTTGTTACAAAGCTTAAATTTCCATCAGCATCTGGAATCACTTTGCTAAAAAAATTTACCGTTGCAGTTAAATCACGCTTACCTAAACCATGTTTGGCAAGCTCGATTAACAAGCCATCTTTGCCATTGCGGTACATGTCATTACCATGCGTTTGGTAGCTGCTTGCGCCATATTGCGCGGCAACCATTTTGGCATCGCTCACACCGCAAATGGTGTCGTGCCAGCCCACGCTGTCATCAACAATTGAAGCAAGCACACGCCCCATGTCTGAGTAACACACGTGACCTTTAGTTAAAAAGGCTGTGTGTTGCGCTTTTAAGGTGTCAGATAAGTTGTAGCGTTCTAGCTTATCTTCAGCGTTATAAAATAGTGCCGAACAATTTGCACCGCCAGCCAAGTCAGTCAGGCGCAGCGCTGTGCCACGTCGAACTAGGCCGCTCCAGTGATTACCACTTGGTATCACTTCATCCCACAACACATTTTTAGCTTCAAATTTAACGGTCATATTGATTCAATTCTTAAATACTCATCTCTATGAGCTTTTTTAACTCTTTAACAACAAACTGCGTATCTAGCGCTCTGCCAAAAATACCCCCTTCAACAGCCACCATATTGATGGCAGCGTCATGCAGCTCTTGGTAAGCCGATCCACATGCATCACTTACCAACATACAGTCGTAGCCACGGTCTATGGCTTCGCGCAAGGTAGAGTGCACGCATACTTCAGTCGTCACGCCGCAAATAATCAGTTGTTTAACCGCATGCGTTTCTAGTATTTGCGCTAAATCGGTTTGATGAAATGCGCCATAACCCGGCTTATCAATAATCGGCTCGCCCTCAATCGGTTTTAGCTCATCAATAATATCGTGGCCATACTCACCACGAATTAGCAACTTACCCAAAGGCCCGACGCTGCCGATAGCTGCACCTGCATTACGGCTTCGTGCTAACTTGGCAGGTGTGCAATCGCGCATATCTGGCCGATGCCCTTCGCGCGTGTGCACAACTAATATTTTATTTTTGCGCGCAAAATCTAACAAAGTGCGAATAAAAGGTATTGGTTTGCGCAAGGCGGCAACATCTAACCCTGCACTAGCCGCGTAGCCACCTGCATCGAGAAAATCTCGCTGCATATCAATAATAATTAACGCACTTTTCATCAATAGCGTATTACTTTAAAGCTTTCACAAAGCTATCATCCAGCGTGGTTTTAATCGCCACTGGTGTTTTGATTTGGCCACTTTTTATTAATATTTCGTTAATTACCTCACCGCTAACAAAATAAGATTTAGTATCTTTACCAGGTAAAAAGCTGGCTGCCATTTCTTTTTGCGGAATGTTATACACACCTGATAATTGCTCTAACGCCTCTTTGCCAGAAACGCCAATGGCTTTACCAATAATCTCAGAAGCCTCTTTGGGATTGCTCTGGATGTATGCAAGACCGTCTAAATAAGCCTTTACCAGCGCAGATATCGTTTTGCGGTTTTTCTTAATGTAGGCTTCGTCAAACACCATTACGTCGGCAATTAAGCCTGGCGCCTCTTTAGATGAATAAATCACTTTAAATTTTTTGCCGCCATCCATTGCCAATATTTGCGAAACGTTGGGTTCGTAAGTGGTGCCAGCAGGCACTGCTTTAGAAGCCATGGCCGATGGAATCGCCTCTGGCGCCATGTTGATGGGGTTAATATCCTTCACGCTCATGCCATTTACTTTAAGTGCATAAGAAATTAAAAAATCTGAAGGCGATAGTGGTGAATAAGCCACTTTTTTGCCTTTTAAATCGGTAATTTTGTTAATGGATGCATCTGCCAACACTGCATCACCACCGTTAGAGTAGTCAATAGGCATCACTACTTTCAGTTTTTGGCCTTGCGCAACTGCGCCCACTAATTGATCATAGGTCATGAGTGAGCCATCTACCGCTTTGCTGGTGACGCTACTAGGCAACATGGCAGGGTCAGAAAAAGTTTTAAGTGTTACATTTAAACCGTTTTTCTTATACATGCCCATGCCTTCGGCTACGTAAAAAGGTGAGTAACCTATCCAGGTGGTGAGCGATAGTTTGACAGGCGTGGCAGCGGATGCAGTAAAACTGGCTGTGATTAAAGCGGCAGCTATAATGATTTTATTCAATTTCATTTCAATCTCCATGTTTAAAAGTAGTTAAAAAAATTAGGCTTGTGCTTGCTTGGTCATACGCTCTAGTAATTCATAATCAGTATGCATACCTGCGGTTTCGCGAATACGCGTTAAAATTTCTTTTTTCTGCTGTAAAAATTGTGGCGAATGCTTCATATCTTGATTACGTTGACCAGGTAAATCTACCTTGTAAATACTATCAATTCTGCCTGGGCGTGGCGCCATCACAACCACACGCTGACCCAAGTAAATAGCCTCTTCTACATCATGCGTAACAAAAATAATGGTGGTTTTTTCTAACTTAGAAACAAACAAAATTAAGTCATGCATCACTTCGCGCGTTTGTGCGTCTAGCGCGCCAAATGGCTCATCCATCAGCAATATTTGTGGCCGCGACATTAGTGCCCTGGCAATCGCTACCCGCTGCTGCATACCGCCAGAAAGCTGATTAGGATAGTAATCGCGCACATGCGTTAGCCCCATCAATTCAAGCAATGCATCGGCGCGGCCAGACGCCGCTTCTACATCGGCCGAGCTCAAATTTTCGCGCCCTGTTTTAAGTAAACGGCTGAATTTAATATTGCCCATTACGCTTAACCAAGGGTATAAGCTGTAGTTTTGAAACACCATGGCGCGATCGACACCAGGTTGATTAATAATCACACCGTCTTGCGTAATGCTGCCAGAAGACAAACTTTCTAGCCCGCCAATGCAGCGTAATAAGGTAGATTTGCCGCAACCAGATGCGCCTACAAAAGTGACAAATTCACTATTGGCAATATCCAAACGAACATCTTGCAAGGCAATGACAGCATCAACGCCTTGACCAAAAGTTTTATTGGCGCTATTGATACTAATTTTTGCGATATTATTTTCGGGTTGCATATTAGCTTTTCAAATATAACCAAGGAAAGCTTTTGCGATGTAACAAGCGGAAAAGTTGATCGATTGCCAAACCGATTAAGCCAATTAAAATAATGCCAGCAAATATTTTGTCGGTTTGCATAAAGCGCTGTGCGCGTAATATGGAGTAGCCTAAGCCAGAATTTGCCGCCACCAATTCCGCTACCACTAAGTAAGTCCAAGCCCAGCCCATGGTTACACGCAAGGTATCTAACAGTGCCGGCTTGGCCGATTGCAATATCACCAACGACACGATTTCACCTTTATTAGCGCCCATGGTGTGTGCGGCCTCGATTTGATTAATTGGCACGCGGCGAATATCCTCTGCCACCATTAACACCATTTGAAAGAACGTACCAATAAAAATAATGGCAATTTTAGAACCCTCTTCAATGCCCACCCACAACATCACAAGCGGAATAAACGCAACCGCTGGCATGTAACGAATAAAATCCATTAATGGCTCAAACATGGCTTTCATCGGTTGGTACGTGCCTATCAGCACACCTAAGGGAATGGCTAAGGCGGCAGATAAAGCAAAGCCTGCAAATACGCGGTAAGTGCTAATCCAAATGTCACCCATTAATGATTCGTCTTGAAACCATTTAAAGGTGCGTGTCAGCACATCGAGCGGGCCAGGCATGAACACTTTCTCAACCCAACCGCTAACAGACAATAACCACCAAGCTGCAATCGGCAACACTAAGCCAGCCAAAGCCAGTAACAAATAGGTTTGTCGGCTTATGCTTCCCCGAACAACCCAAAGCTGACGCAAAGGTGAGGTAATGCTAGAAAAAATTTGTACAATTGAATGCAAATTAGCTCACAAGTAAAATAAAAAATCGAGAAGGCGGCATTAAAAATTCTGTCTCCCGGGCTTTTATCCCTCCGTGTAGCCAATTGCAAGTGGCCGATAGCTCTTGGACCAGACACCTTATAAACAAAGTCGGAACCCTAGTTATCTTTTTTTGAAACTTAAGCGGTTATTTAAGCAACCGCTTTCTCGTTAAATAGTAATCAGCAAGCAATATGCCAACATTTAAAATTAAAATTAAACATATAAAACAACTGGTTAATTTAAAAACTATTTTTATTGAATAGTTTTATGCACCATGAAAGTGCATTACTTGCGTTGAATGCACAGTTTTGATGTTACTTAAAACTTAATTTCTAACTTATTTAGCACATTGATTCAAGGCAATTTCGGCCTGCGTACATTTTCGATCGGCGCCAGTTGTGACGCTATCTTTAAACGTTTGCCAGCCCGATTTTTCTTTTGCAGCTTCTTTTTCTACTTTTGCATCTGCTTGCTTGGCGGTCTTATCTGTATTTGTCTTGTTCCCTGCGGCGGTTGCTGCAGGTTTTTCTGCGTTATTTGGTGTGGTTTCTGCCAATGCATCTTGTTGCTGCGGTTTTTTCTGGGTAAGTTGCGGTTGTCTCGTTGGCGCCTGTTTTATTTGTTCTTTTTTAACAAGTGCTTTTTTGGCTGCTTGATTAGACGCATCCAATTTTTTAATTTCTTCTTCGTTAGCTGTTAGCGTGTCGCTGGGTCTAACCGCAGCCAATGGGTTGTCTGCGTCAGTTGGCGCTTGCCCACTATCGTCGACAATAATTTCTGCTGCTTCTACGGTTGGTTTAGTTTCTGCAGGCTTTGTTACAATCGGAATATTGGGCGCAGGGTTCACAAGTGTGATGGTTGGCTCAATTGGCGTGATAACTAATTTAGCCAGCATCAAAAGCGCAGCAAGGCTTAGTATGCCCAAGCCGACATAGTTCCAGTTGATATGTTGTGCTAATGCTGGCGCAGTCTCGGCGATTTCAGTGGGAATTGATGGTGAATCATCTGCCGCAGCACCTTTTAGCAAACGCACCGCGTAAACGTCGTGCTCGTGCGCATGCATTTCATATTTTTCAAACATTTGCGCGATTTCTTGCGTCAATTTTGAAGCCATCTCAACATACACATTTGATACCAAAATTTGATTGGGTTTAGCAAATCGCATAATACGTTTTGCTTCATCTGCACCCTCGCCCATAATGCTATTGCTGCTGGCGCGGGCCGCCCCTAAATGTATACCAAACTGCAAATAAATTGGCGTTGCGGCTAGTATATTGTGCGCTAGCGCCTCATCACGCAAAGTAATCGAGATAAATAAAGCATCTTCTAGCGCGTCTTCCAACTGGCCTTTGCACGCAATCAGCGCGCCGCTGACTGTGTTGGCAATCACGCGGTCGTCCTGCGGTATATCAATCAGTGCCTGCTGAATAAAATGATTGAGTAGACGCTTAATTTCCACTTGTTCAGCATTTGTTTTCTTAGAATAATCAATGATATCTAAAGCAATTACGCTGCAAATTGCGGTTGTGTTAGCGCTGTCGTTCATCATGTCTATTAACTTTTTAACGTTAGATGTTTATCTTAATCATAAAAGCGCAATTATTCAATGCTTTACATTAAAAGCAAAATAAACAATACGCCACAACCCGCATCAATACTGGCTTGCAGGGCAACTGTTTCAATAACTTACCGCCACTTATACTTGTCTGTTAAAGGCACCACAAAACTTCGCTCTAAACTTTTGTTGCTTGATTTTGTCGTAATAAATTAAGGGGATTTTTTAACTTTGTGAGGAGGAATCATCATGCAAGTAATAATCCAACATAAATTAATCGTAAGCTCTATATTAGTGGCGTTTGCGCTTGGCGGCTGCGCTAATATGTCAGAAACACAAAAAACTACCGCTAAAGGCGCAGGTATAGGCGCGGCAGGTGGCGCAGTAGTTGGCGCAGTTATCGGTGGCACGAAAGGTGCAGCCATTGGTGCAGTGGTTGGTGGCGTGGGTGGTGGCATTGCAGGTAATGTGTGGTCTAAACGCATGGAAGCACAAAAAAAACAAATGGAAGAGGCAACTGCTGGCACAGGTGTTGCGGTTACAAAAACACCTGATAATCGTTTGAAACTAGATATTCCTAGTGACATTTCGTTTGATAGTGGTCGAGCCGACATCAAAACAAATTTACGTTCTGTTTTAGATACTTTTGCCAACGGCTTGGTTAAAAATCCTGCGGCTACCATTAATATTGTTGGGCATACCGATAGCTCAGGAACTGATGCGGTAAATAATCCGTTATCGTTTAACCGTGCAATCGCCGCGCGAGATTACTTGGCGGCACGCGGCGTGGCTTCTAGCCGATTTGCGGTAGATGGTCGCGGCTCGCGTGAGCCAATTGCGTCAAACAGCACTGCTGCAGATAAAGCTAAAAATCGTCGTGTGGAGATTTTTGTTGCAGAACCAGCACCAGCCCAACCAGCGCAACCAGCGACTTAAATTTCATATTAGTTAATATACGACAAAAAATTGATGCTCTACAAGCCGCATGGATATTGGCTTGTAGAGCATCGGTTTAATGTCGCAATTAAGTTTTTTAATCAATCAATGGCTTTTACAATGCCTTCTACCACGTGTTTTGCATCGCCAAACACCATCATGGTTTTGTCTAGATAAAATAGTTCGTTATCCAGCCCAGCGTAGCCTGCAGCCATGCTGCGTTTGTTCACAATAATGGTTTTGGCTTTATAGGCTTCTAAAATTGGCATACCATAAATGGCGCTGCCAGGTTTTTTGGCGGCGGGGTTCACCACATCGTTGGCACCAATCACAAAAACTACGTCAGTTTGACCAAATTCATTGTTTACGTCTTCCATCTCTACTAATTGCTCATAAGGTACATCTGCTTCCGCAAGTAGCACGTTCATGTGGCCTGGCATCCGCCCCGCGACTGGGTGAATGGCATATTTCACATTAACACCTTTGGCGATTAATTTGGTCGTCAATTCTTGCAAAGCATGTTGTGCGCGCGAAACCGCCAAGCCGTAACCTGGCACAATAATCACCGTATCAGCATTACCCATTAAAAATGCCACATCATCTGCCGAGCCAGATTTGACGGCTTTTTGCGTGCCATCGCCACTATCTGCCGTATTGGCTTCAGCGCCAAATCCGCCTAGCATCACGGCGATAATAGAGCGGTTCATGGCCTTACACATAATGTAGGACAAAATCGCGCCAGACGAACCCACACACGCGCCCGC
>JANOYU010000031.1:0-15568 GCA_031429035.1 Methylophilaceae bacterium | reverse complement strand
CGGCAACAATGTCACACCTTGCTGTGCCTTGTGCGCCACAATGCGGCTGCCAATATTAACGGTGACACTTTCTACACCATCTATATTTTTTAAATGCGTTTCAACCATGGTTTTGACATTATCCATCACGCTTTTGGCGGGGTAACCCAGCACAATATCCAAGCTCACGCTGTTGCCACTAATTTGAATATTTTTAGCCGATTTGCTAGTAATGAAGTCTTTGCCCGTATTTGGGTCAATCAGGTTTTTTAATGCGTTTTGAATGTCTATTTCGGTCATTGCCATGATATTTTCTGTATTGATTCAATAAAAATCTATTTTAACGTATGTGTAAGTCAGCGTCTTTGTTAAAATAGTTTTTTTATTCAACTGGTTCATTTACCACATGTCATCCTCAACCCGCAAAATCCTCGTTACATCCGCACTACCTTACGCCAACGGCAGCATTCACCTTGGCCATTTGGTGGAATACATTCAAACCGATATTTGGGTGCGTTTTCAAAAAATGTGCGGGCACACGGTGCATTATGTGTGCGCTGATGACACGCATGGCACGCCGATTATGCTGCGCGCAGAGAAAGAGGGCATTACGCCAGAAGCGCTAATTGACGAGGTGCATAAGGAACATAGCGCCGATTTTAAAGAATTTCTAGTCGAGTTTGATAATTACTACTCGACCAATGCGCCTGAGAATAAAGAGTTATCGCAAACGATTTATAAAAAGCTTAAAGCCAACGGCAAAATTGCCACAAAAACTATAGAGCAGTTTTACGACCCAGTAAAAAATATGTTTCTACCAGATCGCTTTATTAAAGGCGAGTGCCCAAAATGCCACGCCAAAGACCAATATGGCGATAACTGCGAAGTGTGCGGCGCAACCTATAGCCCCACTGAGTTGATTAACGCTTACTCGGCTGTTTCTGGCGCTGCTCCAGTGCGCAAGGAGACTGAGCATTACTTTTTTAAATTAAGTGAATGCGAAGACTTTTTAAAAACCTGGACGCGGTCAGGAACATTGCAAGGCGAGGCCGCCAATAAAATGGGCGAATGGTTTGCTAGTGGCTTGAATGATTGGGATATTTCGCGCGATGCGCCGTATTTTGGCTTTGAAATCCCCGATGCGCCAGGTAAATATTTTTACGTGTGGCTGGACGCGCCGATTGGTTATATGGCGAGTTTTAAGAATTTGTGCGATACGGTAGGGGCTGGGGACTTGGGGCTAGGGACTGGCGAAAAACTTAACTTTGACGAATATTGGAATAAAGATAGCAAAACCGAGCTTTATCATTTTATCGGTAAAGATATTCTGTATTTTCACGCGCTGTTTTGGCCTGCAACCCTTGAATACAGCGGCTACCGCACGCCTACACAAATTTTTGCGCACGGTTTTTTGACGGTAAATGGCGAAAAAATGAGCAAATCGCGCGGCACATTTATCACCGCACGCAGCTATTTAGACCACATCAAAAATCCTGAATATTTGCGCTATTACTACGCAGCAAAGTTAAATTCTACGATGGAAGACATCGATTTAAGTTTGGACGATTTTGTCGCAAGAGTGAACAGCGATTTGGTGGGAAAATACATCAATATTGCTAGCCGCACCGCAGGTTTTATTAACATGCGTTTTAATGGAGAGTTGAAGTTATCTAGCAATAACAATGTGATAGATGAAATAAAAGCCGCCAGCGACACCATAAAAGAATCGTTCAACAACCGCGAATTTAGCAAAGCCTTGCGCGAAATTATGGCGCTAACCGATAAAGCGAATGGTTTTGTAGCCGATAAAGCGCCTTGGATAATAGCGAAAGATGAAACAAAAACGGCCGAGTTGCAAATGGTTTGTAGCGACGCGCTAGAAATGTTTAGATTGCTGACGCTATATTTAAAACCGGTGCTGCCAAAATTAGCGCAAGAAATTGAGCAATTTTTAAATATTAAAGCAATGCTCTGGGAGGCAGTAAATACGCCATTGCTAGCTCAGCATAAAATTAATGAATACGCACATTTAATTACTCGCGTCGACTCGAAAGCAATAGAAGCCATGACTGAAGCCAATAAAGAAAACTTAACTGCTAGCTCTGCAGCCTCTACAGTATTGGCTTCTGTGGTAGGTGTTAAAGTTGTTTCTCCCTCACCCCCAGCCCCTCTCACGCTTGCGGGCGAGGGGAGTTATATCAGTATTGATGACTTCACCAAAGTAGATTTGCGTATTGCCAAGATTGTGAATGCTGAACATGTGGATGGCGCCGAAAAATTATTGAAACTAACACTGGATATTGGCGAAACATCTGATAATGGTGAATCAAAAACGCGCCAGGTATTTGCAGGCATTAAATCTGCTTACGACCCCGCCACATTAATTGGTCGCAATACGGTGATGGTGGCAAACTTAGCACCGCGAAAAATGAAATTTGGTATGAGTGAAGGCATGGTGCTGGCCGCTTCAGACGAAAACGGCGGGCCATTCATACTAAGCCCAGACAGCGGCGCGCAAGCAGGAATGAAAGTCAAATAACGCGCATGAATTGAATGGCGCGCGTCAAACAACGCGCATAATTTAGCAATAGTTCTTTAAAACAGGCTGTTTTTAATATGCCCTGCAACCCGCATGGATGCTAGGGTTGTGCTGTAGCGCTATTTAAGCTAAATATTTACCTAAATGCATTAAAATACTGCCAGCAATTTCGTCAATCGGCAACACTTCATCAATGGCACCGCAGGCAATTGCTTCTTTAGGCATGCCAAATACCACGCAGCTGGCTTCGTCTTGTGCATAGGTTTTTGCGCCCAAATCATGCAATTTTTTTAAGCCTACAGCGCCATCTTTACCCATGCCCGTCAGCAGCACGCCAATCACATTACATTTTGTCAGCTTGGCTACCGAGTTAAACAATACGTCAACAGAAGGGCGGTGGTGGTTTACCAAATCGTCTTGTGAAATTTGGCAAATAAATTGTTTGCCCGCTGCAATTACGCTTAAATGATAGCCACCAGGCGCTAAATAAGCATGGCCTGCGCGTAACGGCTCGCCATGCATCGCCTCGTATACTGCAATGTTGCATAAGCTGTTAAGCCGCGCCGCGTAGGATTTGGTAAAGCCTTCTGGCATGTGCTGCACCACCAATATTGGCGGGCTATCTGCAGGCATGTCAATTAAAACTTCTTTAATGGCTTCGGTACCGCCAGTGGAGGCGCCGATGACGATAAGGGTTTCTAGATTTATTTTTTTTGCGCTAGATTTAAGTGTTAATGCGTTAAGCTGGATTAAGTTTTGTGGTTTTATAGTAGGTTTTTTTAAGCTAGCACCATGTAACGGCCGCACATTAGCCAGTGCCGCAGTGCGAATCTTTTCGGTAATTAAGTTGGCATAAGTTTCTAATTTATTTTGAATATCTACTTTGGGTTTGGCAATAAAATCCACCGCACCTAGCTCTAGCGCGCGCAAGGTGGCGGCAGAGCCTTGTTCGGTATGGGTAGAAATCATCAAAACTGGCAGCGGGTGCAGGCGCATTAGTTTTTCTAAAAACTCAATGCCATCCATGCGCGGCATTTCAATATCTAGCGTAATCACATCGGGGTTAAGCGCGCGTATTTTTTCACGCGCAATAAGCGGGTCGCGCGCAGTGCCAATTACTTCCAAATCATTGGTTTGATTGATTATTTCTGTTAATAAAGCGCGTATTAACGCAGAATCATCAATAATAAGTACTTTTATTTTTGCCATAATTTTTATCAATTATTGATTGCAAGACTTACTTAAATAACTCAATTTCACCCTCAATATTACCGCTAGTCAGGCGAGAATTATATTCTTGCTCGCGCACAATAATGGTGTCGTTTGGCATGCTGCGCAGTTTTTTAACCAGCACTTTACCTGAGTGTGGAAAGTAATACACTTTGCGCGGCAAATCACCCAATAAATCTTTGGCCACCACTGGAATACGCTCTTTTTTTAAATATTCTAAGGCAAATTTTGCGTTGTCGTCGCCTACATTAAGCGAGCTCATATTTCTAATTACAGCACCGCCACCAAACACTTTGGCTTCTAAATTCTCGCGTTTGGCACCTTGTTTTAAAATTTGGTTAATCATCACCTCCATCGCATAGGCACCATAACGGGCAGAAGATGACAGCCAGCCAGCTTTTTCATGGGTGCTTTTAGGCAACATAAAGTGGTTCATGCCACCAATGCCATTGGTTTTATCGCGTATGCAAGCGGCCACGCACGATCCCAGCACGGTTACCAGTACCATATCGCGCCGTGTTACGTAATATTCACCAGGCACAATTTTAGAAGCCTCCATATTAAAGGTGCGGTCAAAATATAAATTTGGGCTGGGCGATGCCTGATATCGAGGTTGTGCCGCCATATTATTTGCTAGTAAGCCCTGCGTTGGTTTTTAAATGCACGTTGTTTTGTAAATGCACGTTGTTTTGTAAATATTTGTCTGAAAGGCTATAAACGGTTTTGCCGCGCGATTTAAACAAGTCAGTTAAATCTAACAAGCTTTCAGAGTGCCCTGCAAATAATAACGCATCGGGTTGCATGATGGGGGCGAATTTTTGCAAAATTTTATGTTGTGTGGCTTTGTCAAAATAAATCATCACGTTTCGGCAAAAAATGGCATCAAACGGACCAGTTACAGGCCAAGCATCTTGCAAATTTAATTGGCTAAAACTAATTAGTGCGCGTAACTCGTCGCGAATTTTAACTTGACCTTGCTGTTTGCCGCGGCCTTTTAAAAAAAAGCGCTGCAGCGTTTCTTTGGGTAATTTTTCAACTTGTTCTAGCGTATATACACCAGAGCTGGCTTTTTGTAGGGCTTGCGTGTCAATATCGGTGGCGATAATGCGCACTGGCGGGGTAAAGCTGTCAAACGCATCCACCAGTGTCATGGCGATGGTGTAGGGTTCTTCGCCAGTCGATGCAGCATTGCACCAAATTTGAATGGGGCGCTGCTTACATTGTTTAATATGGGCAGCTAACACCGGAAAATGGTGCGCTTCGCGAAAAAACGAGGTGAGGTTGGTGGTAAGCGCGTTCACAAACGATTCCCACTCGCCGCCTTTGCCATTATCTAGCGCTAAAATATAATCGCTGAATTTTTTATAACCGGTTGCACGTAGCCGCCTACCAAGCCGGCTGTAGACCATATCTTTTTTTGTGCTAGATAAATTAATGCCAGCATAGCCGTAAATAAGTTTGCGTACCGTATCAAAATCGTCATTAGTAAATAAAAACTCACGCTGCAGTTCTTGCTTATTTGGTGTATCTATTTTCATTATGTTTTGTTTAATGCTACCAACATGGCTTTATCGTTTAAAACTCCTCCCAATCGGCATCTTTATTCGGCTTAGGGTTAGCTTTAGGCGCTTTAAGGCGCTGATTCTTAGTTTTATGGTGCGGTAACTCACTGGCGCGTGCTGCCTGTACTTTATTTAAGTTGGCCTGATTTAAATTAGCGCTGTTGATATTATCTTCCGCCGCATCGTCTGCGTTATCTTCATAGCTTAATCGGTGGTAATCGCTATCAGTGCCTAGTTTAAATAAGCTGGTGGCTCTAGTTAAGCCTTCGGCTTTACTTTCGAGTGAGCTGGCGGCCGCTGCCGCTTCTTCTACCAGTGCGGCGTTTTGTTGCACCACTTCATCCATATTGGTAATGGCGTTATTAACTTGGTCTATGCCGCTACTTTGCTCTTGTGAGGCAGCGGCTATTTCATTGACAATATCGGTGACCATTTTAACGGCAATGACAATCTCTTCCATGGTTTCACCAGCGTCTTGTACTTGCTTGGTGCCACTTGCAACATTGTCAACCGAATCGGTAATCAGTTGTTTAATCTCTTTGGCGGCGGTGGCGCTGCGTTGCGCTAGGCTACGTACCTCGGCTGCCACTACGGCAAAGCCACGGCCTTGCTCACCGGCCCTAGCAGCTTCAACGGCGGCATTTAGCGCCAGTATATTGGTTTGAAAGGCAATGCCGTCAATCACCCCAATAATATCCACAATCTTTTTAGAGCTGCTATTAATCTGGGCCATGGTGGCCACCACTTGATTGACGGCTTGGCCGCCTTTAATGGCGACGGCAGAGGCTTCATTGGCCATGATATTGGCTTGTTTGGCGTTTTCGGCATTTTGTTTGACGGTGCTGGCCATTTGTTCCATGCTAGAGGCGGTTTCTTCTAAGCTGGAGGCTTGTTCTTCAGTACGTTGTGATAAATCGATATTGCCAGCAGAGATTTGTTGGGCGCCAGTGCTAATAGAGTCAGCCGAGATTTGAATTTGTGAGATGAGGCTGCGTAGGTTGGTTTGCATTTTTTGCAAAGCAAGTAATAGCTGGCCTATCTCGTCACGTGATTCAATGTTAACTATTTTACTTAAATCACCATTAGAAATTGCTTGCGTTAAACTAAGCGCATTGCCAAAAGCAGAGCTTGTGTAGCGCATCACAATCAACATAATAAAAAGTGAAATTAAGCCTAATAAAATTAGCGCACCCACTACCTTAATTAATGTGTTTTTAGCATGCTCTTGATTAGCTTTAAATTCATGATCTAATGAACTAAAACTCTTGTCAATAAAACTAAATTGTGTATCAATCAATCGCGTCATCTCGGCAAAATACTGGGCTGGCGCATAATCAAGTTTATCTGCTTGTGTCACTTTTTCTTCGGTTAGTTTTATACAGTCATTTGCGGCAGACATTAAAGTGGCAAGCGGCCCACTAAGCTGTTGCTTGATCGATGCATCTGCATTCATCGCAAGCATAGTTGATTTATGCGCATCGTTTAAATTCTCTTTCGCCAAGCTAATGAGCGTGTTAATGCGGAGCTTTTCTTCAGATGTTGCCTTACCTTGTTTAAGCAGTGACGCGCTTAAACCACGCACTCTAGCCAAATCTTCACTTAATTTTGGCAGGTGCGTTAAAACTGCCATTTGCAAGTGATAGCCGCCTGCAGTTGGGTGCAACACAATACCAGATTCGTTTGCCACATCTTGCAGTAAAGCCAGCTCTTCTGCAATTAATGTGCTGTGCCGCGCAAAACTTTCTGGCGCCGGCAATGCTTTGTTAGTAACTGCTTGAGAAAGCACTTTCCATTCATCTGATAAGTGACTTGCTCTTTTAGTCTTGCTCCAATCTAGTAGCAGCGCTTGCGCACTCATCAATGCGCGCTCAAGCTCATCTTGCTTTGCTTGGCGTCGCTGCATAATATCAATATCATTATTTAGAAAAAGCGATGACATGCCGCGGTGTTGCTGTGTAAGCTGAATAAGCTTAATTAAGCTAGCTGACGGCGCAAGGCCAGCCTCTTCAGTGGCGGCAATCTGAATTTTTTCAAGCTGATCGCGGATTAAAATGTAGGTTGGAACAGCAAACATGAGCAGCGTTAATGTTGCCATCAATAAAAATTTAATCGGCAACGAAAAATTAACAATAAAACGTTTAATCATAAAAAAACCTTAGTACATTAGCGTTAATACTAATTGTAGGTAAATAATTTGTGAAAGTTAGGCAAACCGTTTTGTTATTTTTGTTATTGGCTATAGAGTTTTTATGCGTTTGATTCTACAACACATAATGGCTATCAACAACATGATTATATGAGTCTATATTCATATTCTATATTTTATTTAAAATCTTCTAAACAATGCTCTGCGAGCCAATATCCATAAGGGTTACAGGGCAGGTAATTTATGGCGTATCAGGCTTTAATAACTGCTGATACAAACCAACACTGGCATAGCCATCTTGCGGTAATTTTTGTGTGGCTTGATACTGCCTAATAGCCGCTTGCGTTTGCAAGCCAGGAAATCCATCAGGCATTCCACATTTAAAACCCAGCTCGTTTAATCTGGCTTGCAGCGCCCACATTTGGTTAAAGCTTAAGGCTTTATTTTCAAGCGCTGAGTTGGCAATAATCGGTTTATCTGCCACCAATTGATTAGCTAGGTGCGCCACTGAAAGTGCATAATTGACCGAGCGATTCCAATCCATAATCACATCAAAATTGCTAAACACCATAAACGCTGGGCCTTGCCAGCCTTGTGGCAAAATAATAGCCGCATTGTCTAAGGCTGGCAGTACATTATTTTCTGTATCGCGCACGCCTAATGTTGACCATTTTTCAGCACTTTTACGGTTATTTAGTTGCGCTAAATTGTAATCAAAATTTGCAGGCAATGTCACTTCTAACATGGCAGGCTCATCTTGCTGCCAGCCCGTTTTGGATAGGTAATTGGCGGCAGAGGCAAACGCATCTGGCAGAGATGTCCATATGTTAATTCGGCCATCACCATCTTCATCTATGCCATGTTTTAGCATGGTAGATGGCATAAATTGCATATGCCCCATGGCGCCCGCCCACGAGCCACGCATGCCTGCAACAGTATTATGTTTAGCATCAATAATACGCATGGTATCGAGCAATTGATTACGAAAAAATTCCGCTCGACGACCTTCATAAGCCAATGTCATCAAGCTTGAAGGCAAGCCAAAATTGCCTTTATTGGCACCATAACCTGTTTCTAGCCCCCAAAATGCAACTAGCACTTGTTTGGGCACGCCGTAATTGGATTCGACGCGATTTAATAGTGTCTCGTGCTGTTGCAGCATGGCTCTACCAAGCGCTATTTTGCTAGGGGTGACGCGATTGCCTACATAACTTAAAAATGGAGATATAAACTCGGGTTGCGCGCGATCTAACACAACCACTTGTGGTAAATATTTGCTATTTTTAAAGGTATTTTTAATGGTTTTGGCTGAAATGTGTTCCGCTTTGGCTTCTTGCTTAAAATCTTGCAACCAGTTAGCAAAATCGTCTGCATCGTAAGCATGCGCAACTTGACCAAAAAAAAATAAACCAATAAAAAAATAAAAATTTTGCTGCATATTAGTTTTTTAGTATTTGGTTTTCTAATATATGGCTGTAGCCCACTTGGTAATTTGCATATTGCAATTGAAAACCTGTTTCACGCAAGCGCTTGTTACTTAAACGTTTTCCGCCAGAAACGGCGGGCATTTTAATGTGTGAAGCATCCATACCTTGGTGCGCTGCCAGCCATTTTAACACCACGTATTGCTGCGTAGGCATATCGTCGGTCACAATATAACAATCGTCAATTGGCTGATTTTTTGCAACTTTATTCACCAAAAATGCAATAAAAGCAGCGGCGTCATCACGATGAATGCGGTTGCTCCAATTATTGTCGGCTGGCCATTTTGTCATATTTTTTGCCATATTAGCCAAATATAAACGACCATTGCCATATATGCCTGAAAGGCGCATAGATGTTGGCTTGCAGGTCATATGGTTATTGTCGCAAAAGTGTTTTAATACGTTTTCAGCTTCCAATAAGCGCTCACCACCAAAATCGTTGGGTATTGCAGGCGTATTTTCATCTAACAATTCTTGTGTTTTTTGCCCGTAAAGACGCGTGCTAGACACAAAAAACACATGTTGCAGCGCTTGATTATTGGCTTGCGTAGCGAGTATATTTTTTAGCCCCGTCACATATTGCGCAAGGTAGCTTTCGTCAGTTTGCGCATCGGCCGAGATGCAGTAAATGACAATATTGGGATTAAGTTTTGATAGCGCAGAAAGTGTGTTTGGCTGCGTGACATCTGCACATATGATTTGCATGCCGCCAGAAGCCGCATGGCTGCTACGTCGCAGGCCAGTTACCTTATGCTCGTGCTTTAAGTTGCCTGCAATAGTGCTGCCTAAATCGCCACAACCAACTATAAGAATATTAGCCATGCGCTTGTAAATATTTTGCGGCAAAATGCAATGCGACAATGGTTTTGCCATCGGTAATTTCACCATTACTAATCATCTGCAAGCATTTCTCAAACGGCAATTCGAATACTTCTAAATGTTCATCATCGTCGCGCTGATGCTGCCCCGCGCTTAAGCCGCGCGCCAAATACATATGAATCACTTCGTTAGAATAACCTATGCACGGGTGCTGCTGGCCAAGCTTAACCCACTCAGTCGCGGTGTAGCCAGTTTCTTCAAGTAGCTCGCGCTGACCAGTCGTTAAAACAGCTTCGCCTGCGTCTATTTTACCAGCGGGCAGCTCAATAAATACTTGATGCAAGGGATAACGAAATTGTTTTTCAAGCAGCACATTGCCGTTGGCTAACAAAGCCACTACCACAACCGCGCCAGGATGCACTACATACTCGCGCTGGCTGCTATTACCATTGGGCAAGCGCACTTGATCGCGCTTAACTGTTAACATGCCGCCCGAAGCAATGGTTTCTGAGCTGACCATATGTTCAACTAAATGGTACTCAGTCAAATCATCATGCATAGTTAAATTGCAGCTACGTTAAAAGTATCGCACTTATTGACGTCGCCTAATTTTAAGCCTTGATTAAACCAGCGCTGGCGTTGCTGCGAGGTACCATGCGTAAATGAATCTGGCACAGCATAGCCTTGCGCTTGCTTTTGCAACGCGTCATCGCCAATCGCTGCTGCTGCCGTCATTGCCTCTTCTACGTCGCCAGCTTCTAATATGCGGTTTGCGCCATCGGCATGGTGTGCCCACACGCCGGCGTAGCAATCGGCTTGCAGCTCTAGTCGCACAGAATATTGATTGGCTTGCGCCTCGTTGCGCGCACTTTGTTTGGCTTGCTGCACTTTGTCACTGGTGCCCATCAAATTTTGAATGTGGTGCCCAACTTCGTGCGCAATCACATAGGCTTGCGCAAAATCGCCAGGCGCATGAAAACGATCTTTCATTTCTTGGTAAAAACTTAAATCGATATACACTTTTTGGTCGCCTGGGCAATAAAATGGTCCCATGCCAGCTTGGCCAGAACCGCAAGCGGTGGGCGTTTGGCCACTAAATAATACTAATTTTGGCGCAGGATACTGCTGGCCAGCATTTTTAAAGATTTTTCCCCAAGCGTCTTCTGTGCTGCCCAACACCTTGGCCACAAACTTTGCAGCCGGGTCATCTGCTGGAATCGCTTTCGATTCAACCGGAGCATTTTGATTCATACCTTGGCCAATATTCATTACCAATGAAGGATCTACCCCAAAATACATAGCAACCAGCGCCAGCGCGATGGTGCCAATGCCAATACCACCGCCCATGCGCATGCCACCGCCACTGCCGCGTCTATCTACTACATTGCTACTTTCTTCTTGATCATCTAAGCGCATTTTTTCAACCTTTTACAATTGTGAAATATTTCGTTAACAATACGACATTACATTAGTTGAAAGATAAAACAAAAGTGAACATTTTGCTAGGTCTTTATAAGGGTAAAGCAAACTTTTATTTAATCGTATAGTAGCTAGTATTTTTTATACTCATTAGTTATTTGCATGTAGGTCATTAGAATATTTATTTTCAATTCATTGACTTAGCAACTTATTAGTATCTAAAATGCCAACTCTACTAGAATTGTACTGGAACCATCACATGAATACTGTAGTTACTCGCACACAACTCTTTTCACTTTCTGCCGCCACTATTGCCTTATTATTTGTTAGCAATATTGCCAATGCAGACATTTATAAATGGCGTAACAATAGAGGTGTGATTCAATATGCGGATAAGCCTCCTGTAGCAGGTTTTAGTAAAGCGGATCGACATGAAATCGTCAATTCATTGCAAGCAAAAGATTTATGCGCAGCGCCTACAGCTAAAATTGCTGGTGCGGCAAAAAAAATAAGCGCTAACTTTTTTGGTGGTGGTAGTTCGTCAGGTTTCGGCGTTACCAGTCAGCCAGCAATTGCGTTTGGTGTACCCGTTAATGTCGCAATTGCACCGAGACCTGTGGTGACTTTGCCGATAGCTGTTGTGACTGCACCAAAACCAACGCCTGTTGTGACTGCACCAAAACCAGCGCCAGTCGTGTTTACACCAAAACCAACGCCTGTAGTAACTACACCAAAACCAGTTCCAGTTGCGACTGCACCTAGCCCAACACCTAAGCCAACAACTACACCTACACCGTCAAATACACCTACTCCTACCCCTACGCCTGCTACAACGCCAACAGGTACCACGCCTAATATTTTACAATCGGCATTAATGCCTGCTGTTGATATTAGTAAAAATGTGATTCCTGCATCTGGTTATTCAACTTTACGCGTACAAGCAACAGCGCAAACAACGGGTGGGCTTGGTGAAGGTGCATTTAGAATTCCATGTAAAATAAGCCACATGAGCAACGATGACCCAATTGTTTACCCTAACCAGAAAGGGGCGGCACATCATCATACGTTTTTCGGCAACACCTCAACCAACTATGCGTCTAATGTTAATGCCATGTCTGCAGTAGGTAATAGCACCTGCGCGGGTGGCATTGCTAACCGTAGTGCTTATTGGATGCCAAGTATAATCGATACAACAACCAATACGCCAATATCAGATTTTGATGGGTCATTTTATTACAAAACAGGTTACGGTGGCGTGCCAACAAACTCGATTGTTGCTCCACCTAAAGGTTTGCGCATGATTTCTGGCAACTCTAAAGCAACATCTGCAGCTACTGCTAAAGTGGGCTATTCATGCATACCCAAAGTTGGCTACACTACAAAATGGACCAGCCATATACAAAACTGTAATGTTGGTGATGAATTATTAATGTCAGTTAGTTTTCCGCAATGTTGGGATGGCAAAAATTTAGATAGCCCAGACCATATTAGTCATATGGCTGATTCTGGCGCTAAAACTGCTAATGGTTGCCCTACCACGCATCCTGTGCCTATTCCACAAATAACTTTTGGTGCTAAGATTACTATTAAGAAAGCAAACGAGGCGTTAAATTGGCGTTTAGCAAGTGATAACTACGCAACGACTTCCCCTGGCGGTTACTCTGGACATGCTGATTGGATAAATGGTTGGGATGAAGCTGTGATGGCAAAGATTATTAATAATTGTATTAAACCAGGCAGAGATTGCCACAGCTTTTTACTGGGTGATGGCACTACACTTTTTTAAATACACTACACTTTTTTAAATAATTACTAAATTAAATTGCGCAAACAATAAAAAACCAGGCCTAGGCTTGGTTTTTTATTGCCTCAAAGACATGCCAAGTTATTTATTGCAAACTTAATGCAATGGGTGCACCGCAAATCTGCATTAATATCTGCGGCATTAAACCTATAGCCAATAATGCAATTGCATTAATAGTTAATACTAGCTTCATATCTATTGGTGCGCTAATCGCCACATTATCTTGTGGCGCATCAAAATACATCAACTTAACAACACGTAAATAGTAAAACGCGCCAATGGCAGCCATCAACACAGCAAACACCACTGCCCACAGAAAGCCCGCCTGCAATGCGGCTTGCAACACTGTAAATTTAGCATAAAAACCTATCGTAGGCGGTACGCCCGCCATACTGAACATGGTGATTAGCATGAGAAAAGCGGCCCAAGGGCTGCGTTGATTGAGGCCTTTTAAGTCATCTAAGTTTTCAGCTTCAAAGCCTTGCCTTGAAAGCAATAAAATCATGCCAAAGCCTGCTAAAGTCATCAACACATAGGCACAGATATAAAACATGCTAGATGCATAGCCATTTAAGCTGCCGCTCATTAGCCCAAACAATAAAAAGCCAACGTGCGAGATGGTGGAATACGCCAACATGCGTTTTAAATTGGTTTGCGCAATGGCCGTTATGTTGCCAATAGCAATAGAGAGCACTGCCATAATCAGCAACATATCTTGCCAATCTGCCGTAAGCGGCTGCAAGCCTTGTGCCAACAAGCGAATAGCAATGGCAAATGCAGCAAATTTTGGCACAGAGCCAATCAGCAAAGTGATTGCTGTAGGCGCACCTTGATAAACATCAGGCACCCACATTTGAAAAGGCACTGCGCCAAATTTAAACGCCAAGCCCGCCACAAAAAATACTAAGCCTAAAATTAACACTGGATTTTTGGTATTACTGTCTTGCAGCACACTACTAATTTCTGCAATATTCAAGCTGCCAGTCATGCCGTAAATCATGCTCATGCCGTACAACAACATGCCAGAAGCAAGCGCGCCTAACACAAAATATTTCATGGCCGCTTCTGACGATTTTGCATTATCCCGATCAAGCGCTACCAAGGAGTACAAACATAATGACAGCAACTCTAAGCCCATATAAATCGTCAACATACTTTGGCCAGACACCATAATCATCATACCCAACACAGCAAATAAAACTAGCGCATAATATTCACCGCGAAATAATCCTCGCAGCTGCATATATTGTCGCGTATAGACAAACATCACGCCAGTGCCAAGCAATATCATTAGTTTAAGCACATCTGCCAGCGGATCATCCACAAACATACCCGTGAAGGCATAGCTGACAGTTGGCGTATGCGTGCTAAAGGTGAAGTAAGCGGCTACTAATAAAGTGGCCTGCGCCAGCACATAAATGATGATTCTATTGCTAGGCTTTAAAAATAAATCGGCCAGCAAAATAAACATGGCCATGCCCAGCAAGGTCAGCTCTGGCAAAACAGTCATTAAATCTGAATAAATATTTTCCATGCTATAGCCCTGCGCCTACTAATGGTAATTTGCTCACTGCCATGTGACTTAGCCACTGCGCGGCGCTTACATGGGTAAAATCGGTAATAATTTTTGGATACACACCTAAGCCAATGACCATCGCAGCCAAAATGGCTAAAATCAAAAATTCACGGCGATTTAAATCCTTTAGTTCTGCTACCTGCTTGTTGGCAACGTCGCCATAAAACACGCGCTTAATCATCCACAGCGTATACGCTGCACCAAATATCAGCGTGGTTGCGGCCAAAAAAGCCACCCAAAAGTTAAATTTTACGGCGGCTAAAATCACCATAAACTCTCCCACAAAGCCCGATGTGCCTGGCAGGCCACTATTCGCCATCGCGAACAATACTGCAAATGCAGTAAACATCGGCATAGTGTTCGCCACACCGCCGTAATCGGCAATATTGCGACTATGCATGCGGTCGTACAGCACGCCAACACACAAAAACATGGCGGCTGAAATAAAGCCATGTGAAATCATTTGTACGATGGCGCCCTCTAGCCCCAATTGGCTGAAGATAAAAAAACCTAAAGTAACAAAACCCATGTGCGAGATTGAAGAATAAGCAATGAGCTTTTTCATGTCTTTTTGCACTAGCGCCACCAATGCAATATACACAATCGCAATCAGTGACAGCACCACCATAAAGCCGGATAAATAATGTGCAGCATCAGGCGCAATCGGCATGGCAAAGCGTAAAAAGCTATAGCCACCAAGTTTCAACATAATCGCCGCAAGCACTACTGAGCCGCCAGTGGGCGCTTCCACATGCGCATCAGGCAACCAAGTATGTACTGGCCACATGGGGATTTTTACCGCGAATGCCATAAAAAACGCTAAGAATATTAAAATTTGTGCATTCAGCGGCAGCGGCAGTTTGGGAAGTGATTACCAAAAATATTGCGCAATACATGGCGGCGTTTCTTATTATGAGTGGCCTGATGATAGGCGTATTTAGTGCGCTCGATGGCTTGCTGTATTATGTTTTTTGGGAGGCAATGCTGATTCCCATGTTCTTAGTCATTGG
>JANOYU010000030.1:0-2202 GCA_031429035.1 Methylophilaceae bacterium | reverse complement strand
GCAATTACTTCACGCAAAATCACGCCGCTGCCCATCAGCTGTACTTTCAAATCCGCTTTTTTGGCAGACTTGCTAAAGCTATACAAGCCTTTCAAAATACCTGCCTCGGCACCTTTTGGCAGCGCGGGGTGCGTGTAGTTCTCGTTCATTAATGTTATATAGTAATAAACATCTTCTTGGTTTTGCACCATGCGGCGCATGCCTTCGGTAATAATTACCGCCAACTCATAGGCAAACGTTGGGTCGTACGAAATACAGTTCGGAATCATCGCTGCCATTAAATGGCTATGGCCATCTTCATGTTGCAAGCCTTCACCATTCAATGTGGTACGGCCGGCAGTTGCGCCTAGCAAAAAGCCACGTGCGCGGCTATCGCCTGCCATCCAAGCTAAATCGCCAATACGTTGAAAGCCAAACATGCTGTAGTAAATGTAGAACGGAATCATCTGCGTGCCTGTAACGCTGTAACTGGTAGCCGCTGCCAACCAGCTAGAAAACGCGCCAGCTTCGTTAATACCTTCTTCTAAAATTTGGCCGTCTTTACTTTCTTTGTAAAACATCACTTGGTCGCTGTCCATCGGCTCGTACAATTGGCCTTGGTGCGAGTAAATGCCCAGCTGGCGGAACATGCCTTCCATACCAAAAGTACGTGCTTCGTCTGGCACAATCGGCACCACAAATTTGCCTATCTCTTTATCGCGCACAATGGTGCTTAAAATACGCACAAACGCCATGGTGGTCGATATTTCGCGCTCACCAGTACTCACTAACATGTTTTCAAACGCGCTCAACTCAGGCACTTTAAGTTCGTTACCCTTGCGACGACGTTGTGGGACAAAGCCACCCATAGCGGCGCGTCGCTCGGCCATATATTTCATCTCGGGTGAGTCATCTGCGGGCTTATAAAAGCTTAAGTTTTCTACTTGTTCGTCGCTTATAGGAAGATCAAATCTAGATCTAAAAGTCTTCAGCGATTCAATATCCATGCTTTTTTGCTGGTGCGTAATGTTTTGGCCTTCACCAGCCTCGCCCATGCCGTAACCTTTAACGGTTTTGGCCAAAATAACCGTTGGCTGGCCTTTGTGGTTCACTGCTGCGTGGTAGGCTGCAAATACTTTGTGCGGATCATGCCCGCCACGGTTTAAGCGCCAAATATCTTGATCAGACATGGCGGCAACCATTTCTTTTAACTCGGGGTATTTACCAAAGAAATTTTCGCGCGTGTAAGCGCCGCCTTTGGCCTTAAAGTTTTGGTATTCGCCATCGACGCATTCTTCCATGCGCTTTTTCAAAATACCACTTTTATCCATGGCTAATAACGGGTCCCAATACGAACCCCAGATTACTTTTAGCACGTTCCAACCGCTGCCTCTAAAGTCAGATTCTAACTCTTGAATAATCTTGCCGTTGCCGCGCACTGGGCCATCTAAACGCTGTAAATTACAGTTGATGACAAAAATTAAATTATCTAATTTCTCGCGGCTGGCCAATGAAATTGCGCCTAGCGATTCAGGTTCATCCATCTCGCCATCACCACAAAACACCCACACTTTGCGGTCACTGGTATCCGCAATGCCGCGGTCGTGAATGTACTTTAAGAAACGTGCTTGATAAATGCCAGCGAGTGGCCCTAAACCCATCGAAACCGTAGGGAACTGCCAAAAATCGGGCATCAACCAAGGGTGTGGGTAGCTAGATAAGCCGTTGCCACCTGTTTCTTGGCGAAAATTATCCATTTTCTCTTCAGAAATGCGGCCTTCTAAAAAGGCACGCGCATAAACGCCAGGCGATGAGTGACCTTGAAAATACACACAATCGCCGCCAAAAGTTTCATTGGCAGCACGGAAAAAGTAGTTAAAACCAGTGTCGTAAAGCGTTGCAGCCGATTGAAAGCTAGCAATATGCCCGCCCACACCTGGGGATTTTTCATTGGCGCGCAGTACCGTCATAATGGCATTCCAACGCACTAGCGCGCGCACACGGCGCTCCATCTCAGGGTCGCCCGGCAAGCGTTGCTGCAAGTGTGTTGGGATGGTATTGACGTAAGCTGTTGTGGCGTTGTAGGGCAAGTTAGCGCCACTGCGGCGCGCTTGGTCTATCATCGCCTCAAGCAAAAAATGTGCGCGCTCAGTGCCTTCGTTTTCAATCACCGAGGCTAGTGCATCTAGCCACTCTTGCGTTTCGTTTATGTCTGTATCGTGA
>JANOYU010000029.1:0-13976 GCA_031429035.1 Methylophilaceae bacterium | reverse complement strand
CCAATAAACACGTCGGCATTTGGCATGACATCTGCCAGCTCTTTTGCGCTAGTTGGCGTTACTGCAAGCTCACGATTATTGTCATGCAAATCTGCACGATTGCTATCTAATACGCCACTTCTATCCACCATGGTAATATTGGTCGCGCCCATTAATTTGAGCAATTTCGCACAAGAGCAGCCCGCTGCACCTGCGCCTAAAAACACAATTTTTGCCGCGGGTAAAGTTTTGCCTTGCAGCTCTAGCGCGTTTATCAGCGCGGCGGCCACAATCACCGCTGTGCCATGTTGGTCGTCGTGAAACACAGGAATATCTAAGCGTTTTTTCAGCTCGTTTTCGATATAAAAACAATGTGGTGCGGCAATATCTTCTAAATTGATGCCGCCAAAAGTTGGTGCGATATTGACTACCGTTTGAATAAACTCATCTGGTGAACTGGCGTTAATTTCAATATCAAACACATCAATGCCCGCAAAGCGTTTAAACAACACGGCCTTACCTTCCATCACTGGTTTGCTGGCTAATGCGCCCATATTGCCCAAACCTAAAACAGCCGTGCCATCGGTAATTACTGCCACCAAATTACCCTTATTGGTGTATTTGTAGGCATTGGCTGGGTCGGCATGAATCTCACGCACTGGCTCAGCCACACCTGGTGTATAGGCTAGACTTAAATCATCTTGAGTGGCACACGGTTTAGATGAATCGACACTCAATTTGCCAGGTTTTGGAAATTGGTGATAATCGAGTGCGCGTTTTTTCAAGTCATCCATATTAAGTCGTCCATTTAATTCACCTTAATTTTTAAGTGTTTTTCAAAATGCGTCTCAGCAAGGCGAATGAGCGAAGACAGTACATTATTGTACGGCAAGCGAAATTCAACAAAGCTGGGGCGCGTTTTCAAAAACACCATTATTCTAATTCAGACATGTAGTGGTGATCATCGGTAAGGCACAGCCCTAGTCGCCACTCCATCGGCTTATCGCCATAAGTGTAAGAAACGCGTTCAATACTTAACAGCGGAAATCCTTGTTTCAGATGTAGCGCCTCAGCCACCTCTGCATTGGCAGCGACTGCTGTCAAACGTTCCTCGGCACGTATCATACGTATGCCGTATTCTTGCTCGTACATGCTATAAAGCGAACCTTTATTTTCTTCAATGCGCGTCGCATTCAAGCCTTTAAAAGGCGCGGCTGGCATAATAATATGGTCGTAAATAAGTGGCCTGCCAGAAAAAGTTAGCAGGCGTTTTACCTCAATTGAAGCTGCTCCTGCTTTCAACTCTAGTATTTTTGCCATGTAGCTATCGGCTTTAGATTTAGTACAACTTAATAGCTCGTTATTCAACGCTTCTTTATGGCCATCTACTGCGGTTAGGCGCAAAAAGCGTAATTTAATACCTTCCTCATTATGCGTGGCAACAAATGTACCTTTACCTTGGCGACGGATTAAAATATTTTCACCCGCTAAGCTATCAATGGCTTTGCGCACCGTGCCTTGCGACACCTTGTAGCGCCCAGCCAAGTCAATTTCACTTGGAATCATCTCGCCCGGGCGCCATTCACCGCCAATTAAACTTTGCGTCAGCAGCACTTTAATTTGGTCGTACAGCGGCCGATAATTTGGCGAATTTAAGGTTTTATCTATCATTTTAGCTAGGTCGCTCGCTTATATTTTAAGCAATATTAATAGGTACAATTAAATTAAAACATAGTACGCAAAAATAGTCTAGTGTTTTATATCTTATATAAGACATAAGATACTTGTTGACAGTTTTAACTTGCTCTCTATATAATCACAGCAACTTAATCAATTCGACAGCCTATTATGGAACATTGCTTTCGCCCTCGCCGGTCTGCACTATATGTGCCAGGCTGCAACCAACATTATTTAGAGCGTGCGCGCACCCTGCCTGCGGATGCGGTGATTTTGGATTTGGGCGACCCCATTTTAGTGGCTAGCAAAATCGAATCACGCAATAATGTGGTAGCGGCAGTTAAACTAGGCGGTTACGGCGCACGCGAAGTAATTGTGCGTGTGAATAATTTAGATAGTATTTGGGGCGCTGACGATATTAAAGCGGTCGCCAATATTGGCGCAGATGCGATTTTATTCCCGAACATTGAATCTGCCGAGCACGTGCACAGCGCGCTAAAGTTGCTTGATGCAGCTGGTGGCAGCCATATGCCAATTATGGTGATGATAGAAAGCCCGATTGCTGTGCTAAATGCCAAAGAAATCGCCGCAGCCAGCGACCGCATTGTGTGCATTATGATGGCAACCAGCGATTTAACTTCGCAATTACACGCACGCGTAACGCACGAACAAAGCGCGATTTTAACCGCGCTTTCACTGGTTATTTTAGCCGCACGCGCCTATGGCCGCTGCGTGGTGGATGGCATTACCTCAGATTTTAAAAATATGCACTCGTTTGAATACGCCTGCCGCATTGGTCGCGATTTAGGTTTTGACGGCAAAACTCTTGTTAGCCCTTCGCAAATCGCTTATAGCAACGATGCTTACACGCCAAAATCATCCGAAGTGCGAGACGCGCGCGAAATTATCGCTGCCCTGCAAGCGGCTAACGACGCTGGTCTTGGCACTGTGGTAGTAAAAGATAAATTAGTTGAGCATCACCATATTAAAGCCGCAGAACGTTTGTTAAAACTGCACAACATGATTGCCGAATTAGAAGAAGAATATGTCTAACTCAAATAAAGTGAATGTAGGCCGATTTTTTGAAGACTTTGTTTTAAACGAAGTGATTCAGCACGCCACGCCACGCACCATTACCGCGGGCGATTGCGCTGTGTACATGAGCCTATATGGCAGCCGTAACCCAATAAATTGCAGCGAACCGTTTGCGCAAAGCTTGGGCTATAAAATGACTCCTGTCGATGATTTACTGGCATTTCATATTGCATTTGGCAAAACTGTGCCCGATATTTCGGTGAATGCGGTGGCCAATTTGGGTTATGCTGATGTGCGCTTTTTACAGCCAGTATTTGTGGGTGACACACTCTCAACTAGCAGCCAAGTGATTGGTTTAAAACAGAACTCGAATGGTAAAAGTGGTGTGGTTTGGGTGCACTCTACTTCAGTCAATCAACGTGCAGAGCCAGTATTAAGCTGGGTGCGCTGGGTTATGGTGCATAAGAATGACACTAATGCTGCCGCGCCAATGACGGTTGTGCCGACCTTACCGAGCTTTGTTGCGCCAGAAAATTTAACTTTACCTAGCTATTTTTCTGCCAAAAAATTCGATGCAAAAGTGACTGGTGGCCAATATTTTTGGGAAGATTACAAAATTGGTGAGCGCATTAACCATGCAGCGGGCATGACCATCAACGTGGCTGACCATTCGCAAGCGACGCGGCTTTATCAAAACAATGCGCGCTTGCATTTTGATGATTTTGCCATGAAAAGCTCTAGTTTTGGACAGCGCTTGGTGTATGGCGGTGTGGCAATCTCGATTTGTCGCAGTTTAAGTTATGAAGGCTTAGAAAATGCACTGACTATTTTGGCGATTAATGGCGGCACGCATGCCAACCCAAGCTTTTCCAATGATACGATTTATTGCGCGACAGAAGTGCTGGATAAATTTGAAATGAGCAGCAAAATAGGTGCTTTGAGATTGCGCATGGTTGGTATTAAAAATATGCAACCTAATGAAATAACGGGGTTTAAAACAGAAACTGGCTATCACCCCAACGTGGTGTTAGATTTAGATTACACCATTTCTATGCCACGCAGAGAAAGTAAATAAATATGATTGCAAATAAAATGCATCCTAACGACGCCCTATTCGGTGGAGAAAAACCGTTTCCACTGATTCCCGCTTGCGAGCATTTTGCCGGTAGCGAGAAATTAATTTTAAAAGCACTTGCCCTGCAAACAAGTATTGGCGCGGTGTTTGATATTACTTGCGATTGTGAAGATGGCGCTGCATCTGGCCAAGAGCGTGACCATGCTGAAATGATTGTGCGCGTTTTGGACAGCGGAGCCAATGTACACAAAATGGCTGGCGCGCGTATACACGATTACACGCACCCTAGCTGGCGCCAAGATATTGATATTTTAGTTGCTGGCGCCGGTAAGTTATTGAGTTATATCACCATTCCGAAATGTACCGATATTGCGCAAGCGCGTGAAATGATTGCTTATATTCAAAAAGCGGCCACTTTTAGCGGTATAGAACGTGTGATTCCTGTGCATATTTTAATCGAAACGCACGGCGCGCTGAATCAAGTGCATGACATCGCCAAATTACCGTGGGTGCAGGTGCTAGATTTCGGTTTGATGGATTTTGTTAGTGCGCACCATGGTGCGATTCCTGCTAGTGCCATGCGTAGCCCGGGTCAGTTTGAACATCGGCTTTTAGCAAGAGCTAAAGCCGAAGTGGTTTCAGCTGCATTGGCAAACGGTGTGGTACCAGCGCACAACGTAACGCTGGATTTAAAAAATGTTGAAACCACTTTTGGTGATGCTAGCCGAGCTAGAAATGAGTTTGGTTTTATGCGCATGTGGAGCATTTACCCGACACAGATTCAGGCAATTGTTGATGCCATGAAACCAAATTATGACGAAGTGGCAGATGCTGCAAACATTCTAATAGCTGCACAGCAGGCAGATTGGGGGCCGATTCAATACGCAGGAGAGTTGCACGATAGAGCGACTTATCGCTACTTTTGGGAAGTGCTGCAAAAAGCCAAACTCACCAACGTGGCTATCTCGCCAGAATCTAATAAAGCATTTTTTAGCTAGATTTTAAATATTTTTAAGTAAAAAACTATGACAAAACCAACCTCCGCTGGCGCACGTTTTCGTGCCGCTATTGCTGCCGAAAAGCCACTGCAAATCATCGGCGCAATTAACGCTTACCATGCCATGCTGGCTACGCAAACTGGCTTTAAGGCACTTTATTTATCTGGTGGCGGCGTCGCTGCTGGCTCACTAGGGCTGCCCGATTTAGGTATTTCTACACTAGAAGACGTGCTAATTGACGTGCGCCGTATAACCGATGCAGTAGAAACGCCGCTGCTAGTCGACATTGACACTGGCTGGGGCGGCGCATTTAATATCGCTCGCTCTGTTAAAAGTGTAGCAAAAGCTGGCGCGGCGGCGGTACATATTGAAGACCAAGTTTCAGCAAAACGTTGTGGTCATCGTCCAAACAAAGCAGTGGTTTCTCAGGCCGAAATGGTGGATCGCATCAAGGCTGCTGTAGATGCCAGAACTGACCCAGACTTTGTGATTATGGCGCGCACCGATGCGTTGGCGGTGGAAGGTTTACAATCGGCCATGGACCGCGCCTGTGCTTGTGTTGAGGCGGGTGCTGATATGATATTCCCTGAAGCGATTACCGAACTCAGCATGTATAAACAATTTGTAGATGCGGTAAAAGTGCCTGTTTTGGCCAATATTACCGAGTTTGGCTCTACCCCGTTATTCACCGTGGCAGAGCTGGCAACGGCGGACGTGAGCATGGTCTTGTATCCACTTTCCGCCTTCCGCGCCATGAACAAGGCAGCGCTAACCGTGTACGAAACAATGCGCGCTGAAGGCACGCAAGTAAACGTAGTTGGCTTAATGCAAACGCGCATGGAGCTTTATGAGCACTTGGGTTATCACGCATTTGAGCAAAAACTAGATAACTTATTTAAAAACGATAAACAGTAACTTTTCTTTATCGTCATTCCCGCGTAGGCGGGAATCCAGACAAGCATCATGCCTAGATTACTCAGTAGATTTAAGCATAGATTAAATTGCAACTTGACTGGATACCAGCCTTCGCTGGTATGACGGTTATAAATATTGTGAGGCTAAAATATGACAGAAATTACGACAACAGAACCAAAAAAGAAAAAAGGCGTGGCGCTAGCTGGCATCAATGCTGGCTCTACAGCCATTTGCACGGTTGGTCATACAGGTAACGATCTGCATTATCGCGGCTACGATATTATTGAGCTGGCCAAAAATGCTACTTTTGAAGAAGTGGCGTATTTACTCATTCACGGCGAATTGCCCAACCAAACGCAACTTACAGCGTATCACCAAAAGTTAAAAACACTTCGCGGGCTGCCTGCCGCACTAAAAACCGTACTGGAGCAGATTCCAAAAAACGCGCACCCAATGGATGTGATGCGTACGGGTTGCGCCATGCTCGGTACGCTAGAACCTGAAGGCACTGACCGCGATATAGACGCCGCAAAACTGCTTGGCGATAGACTAATCTCTTGTTTTGGCTCGATTTTATTGTATTGGTATCACTTTAGCCATAATGGTAAACGCGCAGAAGTGGAAACCGACGATGACTCAATCGCCGCGCATTTCCTGCACGTTTTACATGGCAAAGCACCTAGCCAAATACATATTGATGCGATGAATACTTCGCTGGTGCTATACGCAGAACACGAGTTTAACGCCAGCACCTTCACCGCGCGCGTCATCGCAGGCACGCTGTCCGATATGTATAGCTGCATCACAGGCGCGATTGGCGCGTTGCGTGGCGCGAAACATGGCGGCGCGAACGAAGCGGCGATGGAAATTATTGAACGTTACAAAAATGCCGACGAAGCCGAAAAAGACATTTTGGAACGGATGAGCAGAAAAGAAATCGTCATTGGTTTTGGTCACCCTGTTTACACAATCGCCGACCCAAGAAATGAGTCAATCAAAGAAGTTAGCCGCACGTTGAGCCAAGATGCTGGCAGTATGCAGCTTTTTGACATCTCAGCGCGTATTGAGAAAATCATGTGGGAACAGAAAAAAATGTTCCCCAATTTAGATTGGTACAGCGCCAGCAGCTACCATTTAATGGGCGTGCCAACGGGTATGTTTACCCCGCTATTCGTCATTTCGCGTACCACAGGTTGGGTCGCGCACGTGATTGAACAACGCATTGATAACAAAATTATCCGCCCAAATGCGGAATACACAGGGCCTGAAAATAGGGCTTTTGTGCCGCTAAGTAAAAGATAGCGCCAACCTAACAACCTATACCGTCATTCCCGCGAAAGCGGGAATCCATTTTGAATTTCGAAACAACCAAACATGGATTCCCGCTTTCACGGGAATGACGAACTAATTAAATTTATGTTTTTATGAAAGTAATTTAAATACCATGAGTTCCCACATATCCAACGTCCGCCCCGCTCCCGATCAAGTCATTGTTGACATTGCCAACTATGTTGCCGATTATGAAATCACGTCACAAGAGGCCTTCGACACCGCCCGCAACTGCTTAATGGATACGCTTGGTTGCGGTTTTGAGGCGCTGGATTACCCTGCATGCACAAAAATTTTGGGCCCAGTCATCGCAGGTACGGTTGTGCCAAATGGTGCAAAAGTGCCAGGCACATCTTTTCAATTGGATCCAATTTTAGCTGCCTTCAACATCGGCGCGATGATTCGCTGGCTCGACTTTAACGACACTTGGTTGGCGGCAGAATGGGGTCATCCATCAGATAATTTGGGCGGTATTTTAGCCTGTGCTGATTATATTTCGCGCAAAAATATTGCTGAAGGCAAAGCACCACTGACGATTAAAGACGTGCTTACTGCTATGATTAAAGCACACGAAATTCAAGGTGTATTTGCGCTAGAGAATAGCTTCAATAGAGTTGGTCTAGATCACGTTATTTTAGTCAAAATCGCTTCAACGGCAGTGGTTACTAAGTTACTTGGCGGTAATAAAGAAGACATCATCAACGCGGTTTCTAACGCGTTTGTGGATGGCCAAAGCTTGCGTACTTATCGTCATAGTCCAAATACAGGCTCACGCAAATCATGGGCTGCGGGCGATGCGACAAGCCGCGCCGTGCGCTTGGCTTGGATGGTATTGCAAGGCGAAATGGGCTACCCAAGCGCGTTGACTGCCAAAACATGGGGCTTTTACGATGTGCTTTTCAAAGGCAATGCCTTCAAATTTCAACGCGATTATGGCAGCTATGTGATGGAACAAGTGTTATTTAAAATTAGCTTCCCAGCCGAGTTTCACGCGCAAACCGCGGTGGAATGCGCGATTCAATTGAACTTAGCCGTTGGCAGCAAATTGCAAACGCTTGACCAAATTAACGCGATTGATAAAATCGTCATCACTACGCACGAGTCTGCGATTCGCATTATCGACAAAACGGGTCCATTAGACAACCCAGCCGATCGCGACCATTGCATTCAATATATGGCAGCGATTGGCTTGCTAAAAGGCAATTTAACCGCACAAGATTACGAAGACGCAGCCGCCTCAGACCCACGCATTGACGCTATCCGCGCCAAAATGACCTGTGCTGAAAAAGCACAATACACAACGGATTATCACGACCCTGAAAAACGCTCAATCGCCAACGCCATTCAGATATTTTTTGCTGATGGCACAAGCTCAGACAACATCGCCGTGGAATACCCAATCGGACATCGCCGCCGCCGTGGTGAAGGTATCCCAGAGTTAGTAAAAAAATTCAAAGTTAATTTAGCACGCCGTTTTGATGCAAAAACACAGGCCGATGTTTTGGCGCTTTGTTTAGATCAAACCAAGCTAGAAGCCACGTCAGTGAATGATTTTGTGGATATGTTGGTAGTTAAATAATCACCTCACCGTCATTGCAAGGGCGAAGCCCGTGGCAATCCATGATTACGTTGAAAGGTCGCTATGGATTGCCGCGCTACGCTCGCAATGACGATCTTATAGACTATTGAATGAATGGTGTGCAAGATAAATCATTTTGCACACCCTATACATGCTAATGGATGCCTGCTGCCATTTCATTCGAAATAAGCTTACCAAAAGCGTTAGAATCAAAAATTACTGATTTATTTGTATAGTACTGAGCTCGCTCATATTGTTTTTTTCCTACAGAAGCTTGATCTTCTGCAACCGCTAATACATAGCCTGGTTTTTTATCTTCTCGATATTGCAAATATATAACCTCGGCCTCAAGCAAGCGCGTTGGAGAGGTTGCTGTAATGATTATTAGCGGTTTATCGCTGCCAATTACATGATCAGCTTTGAGACCTCCCGCAATTGGAAGCTCAACATCTGACGCAAACGAAAGTTTTAATGCAGATGCAATTTCCTCTACAATCAATTTTACTCGATCTTTAAAGTCGCTTGTTTGGCGGTCTGCGCGTGATGTTGCAATAGCATGCAACTGCTGAGCAGCTTCAGCAACACGGAAAATATATGGTGCAATCAACCGCTCATTTTTAGCATAAGCCGAAATTGTCTCATTTTCTGAAAAAACTGCGGGTGAGAATAAATGCAAGTCTTCTGCCCAACGAGCAATCGAATCAGACTCGACATCACCACCATTAAGTGAGGCATAGTGAGCCGCTTCACCGTTCTCGTCAACCATGTAGCCTTGTCCATTTTCTAAAGGACGAACGCGCACAATAATATTGTCGTTTGTTCCAGGATATTCTAAAGGCGTTACAACACGCTGCACCCCCTCATCATCAGGATGCACTTCAAATAATGAGCATATTGCTCGTTTTAAGTCGCCATTTATTGCCATAATCTTTGCGAATCTATGTCTTTATCAGGTAATGAAATTCCGCACGCGTTACAAAACTCTATCACCAACTTTAATCTGTCATCCGAATTCTTCGGATCCAGTCCATGCTGAGTTGTAATTGATAACTCAGGTGCATTTCGTAAGATTCTATCTGTATAAACTTCTTCAGTTTTGCATGGAGTTTTACAATGAAACCCCTTGTGACTTGGATGCCAGTGAAACTCGAATACAGGACTAATGCTTCCATTTGCAAGGCGACAAAACAAAAAAGCGTAAAACGCTCTATCAGTGAATATTTGACCATTTCTCCAATACATAAATGCCACATGAGTATCGGAAACATCTAACATGCCTGTTGATTCAATTTTAGCACCACCAAGAGTTTTGAAAGGTCTTTGCAGTCTATTACGTTTCTGTTGTTTAAAAACTGGGATTTCTTTCAACTGCTTTGAAGCCAATTTATGCGCTTTCAATTCACTTGGTTTCATTTTAGTTGCAGCAGCTAATAAAGTTACCAGCATTATGACAGACTAAAACGGCATCGTGAAGCACTGAGACATAGCCTTTCTACTGTATCGTATATTCATTAAACATTTAAGGTAAAATAGCGAATTATCAACACGTTATTTGAGCTTTTTATGACGCTAACCACCCTTAATGCGCTATCGCCTCTTGATGGCCGCTATCAAACCAAACTTGACGCGCTACGCCCTTATTTCAGCGAATATGCGCTGATTAAATATAGAGCAAGCGTTGAGGTGGAGTGGCTGAAAGCCTTAGCGGCGGCGAAGGATTTGCAGGAAATTGCGCCGTTTTCTGCAAATACCATCAAAGAATTAGATGCGGCAATTGTCAACTTTTCTGAGGGCGATGCGGCGCAGGTGAAAGCGATTGAAGCGCGTACCAATCACGACGTAAAAGCGCTTGAATACTGGCTTAAAGAGAAGTTTGACGCGAACCCAGAAATTAAAAAAGCCAGTGAGTTTATTCACTTTGCTTGCACGTCGGAGGACATCAATAATCTATCGCATGGCTTAATGCTGAAAAGCGCGACGGAAACTGTGATGTTGCCATTTTTGGCAGATTTAATTGTTCGTTTAACTGCGTTGTCGCACGAGCTTGCAGATACGCCGATGCTGGCACGCACGCACGGTCAAACCGCGTCACCTACGACGATGGGTAAAGAGTTAGCGAATGTGGTTTACCGCTTGCAGCGTCAGCAAAAACAGTTAAAAAACAATGAGATATTGGGCAAGATTAATGGCGCGGTGGGTAATTTTAACGCGCATTTATCGGCTTATCCACATTTTGATTGGGAAGCTTTTGCTAAAAAATTCGTCGAGAATTTGGGCTTAACTTACAACCCAATGACCATACAAATTGAGCCGCACGATTACATGGCGGAGCTGTATGATTGTTTAAGTCGTATAAATACTATTTTAATTGACCTGAATCGTGATATTTGGGGTTATATTTCAGTGGGTTATTTCAAACAAAAAGTTAAAGCTGGCGAAATTGGCTCGTCCACCATGCCGCATAAAGTTAATCCGATAGATTTTGAAAACTCCGAAGGCAACTTGGGCTTAGCCAATGCAGTATTGCGCCATATGGCTGAAAAATTGCCAATCTCGCGCTGGCAGCGCGACCTTACAGATTCAACCGTATTACGCAATATGGGTGTGGCGTTTGGCTACACGTTATTGGGTTACGATTCGTGCTTACGCGGCTTGAATAAACTAGAAATTAACCCCGAAAAATTAGCGCAAGATTTAGATAATAGCTGGGAAGTGCTTGCTGAGCCAATACAGACGGTGATGCGTCGTTATGGAATAGAAAATCCTTATGAACAATTAAAAGAATTAACGCGCGGCAAAGGTGGCATTAATAAAACTTCACTTCATGCGTTTATCGCAGATTTAAACATTCCAAGTGAAGCTAAAAAAGCACTGCTGGAAATGACGCCTGCAAGTTACATTGGTAAAGCGATTGAACTTACTAAAAATATTTAAGCTTAACCCCCACGTCATTCTCGCGAAAGCGGGAATCCATGTTTAGCCTTACATTTTTTTAAATGGATTCCCGCTTTCGCGAGAATGACGGAGTTTGGAGTTTTTAATTTTTAATTTTGAAAGTAGCTGATTTAAAATGGCTGAAATCCTAGTGTTATATTACTCCCAAGGCGGCGCGGTGCGCGAGATGGCGCAGCTAATTGCGCGTGGCGTTGAATCAATTAGCTACGTAAAGGCGCGCATCCGCACTGTGCCTAAAGTATCAGCTAATTGTGAGGCGACTGAATCGGATATGCCTAAAACTGGTGACCCATATTGCGAATTGCAAGATTTAGAAGAATGTATTGGTATTGCACTTGGCAGCCCTACCCGCTTTGGCAATATGGCAGCACCGATGAAGTATTTTTTGGACGGTACGACTGCGTTGTGGCTAAAGGGTGCGCTAATTGGCAAGCCTGCCGCAGTGTTTACCAGCACTGGCAGTATGCATGGCGGCAATGAAAGTACGCTATTGACCATGATGTTGCCGCTAATACACCACGGCATGCTAATGGTTGGTTTGCCCTATTCGGAGCCTGCATTATCTAGCACGCAAAGTGGCGGCACACCTTATGGCGCAAGCCATGTAGGCGGCGCGCTGGATGATAAAAAAATTACCGATGATGAGAAAAAACTGTGCCTTGCGCTGGGCAAACGCTTGGCTGAAACCGCTTTAAAGTTGGCGGAATGAGCTTGCTTGCATGAATTTAGCCCAAGAAGCGCGACAGTTTTTACGCAGTACGCGCAGCGGTGTTTTATCGAGTTTTTCGAGTAAGTTTGATGGCTATCCATTTGGCTCTGTAATGCCGTTTGTGCTGGGTCACGATTGCCAGCCAATTGTGTTGATTTCTACAATTGCAGAGCACACCAAAAACATCATCGCCAATCCAAAAGTGTCGCTACTGGTGTTTGCAGGCGCGGAAGATTTGCATGCCAATGGCCGTTTAACGCTGATTGGCCAAGCGGAACAACTCGACAAAAATGACGCTGATTTGATGGCGCGCTACAGCCGTTATTTTCCTGATTCTGTTGGTTATTTTGCCATGCACGACTTTCAGCTTTACCGCATCAACATCGCCCACGCGCGCTATATTGCGGGCTTTGGCAAAATGGGCTGGCTGCAAGGCAGCGAGCTAAATAATGATGAATTTACCAGCGCTAACAATACAATCGCGCAACTAGAAACCAGCATGATTGAGCACATGAATGCCGACCATACAGATAGCTTAATGCAATATTGTGCCTATTTTTATAGCGTATACCCGCAAGCGGTTGATTTAATTGGTATAGATAGTGAAGGCTTTGATATTAAAGCGGTGATTGAAGATGCGATACAAATTTTACGCTTTAATTTTGAATCGCCAATATTTGATGCCAACTCTGCCCGCATGGCGTTTGTGGTTTTAAGCAAAGTAGCTCGCGCGTGATTCACTACTTAAAGCTTGGTGCGGGTGCTAGCCTCATCGTGCTAATTTTTTTATGCCTAGCGTGGGAGGCAGTATTGGCGCCACTTAAGCCTGGTGGTTCGTTGCTTATACTTAAAGCGGTGCCGTTGTTATTACCACTATTTGGCATACTTAAAGGCAAACGTTACACCTATCAGTGGGCCAGCATGTTTATATTGTTGTATTTTACCGAAGGTTGCGTGCGAGCTTGGTCAGATAATGGCTTATCTGCCAAATTAGCGCTGCTAGAAGTGACTTTAACGCTAACATTTTTTATGTGTGCAATTTATTACGCAAAACTCACGCGCAAGCCGCCCAATAAGTCGCCTTAACATTTCATCAATTCATGCGCCCTCACTTGTTTTTTGTTCCGTATTGCCGCTTTGTTCAGTCGGATGTATGAATCACTACGTCACTTCTTCACAAAACAACACTACAAAACAAAATCCTGCGTGAAAATCACATGAATTGATAAAACATTAAGGCTGCTTCAATTATAATAAAAGGATGAAAATACTTCGCCCTCTAACTCACGTATGAAAATACTCATTTCTAACGACGATGGCTATTTTGCGCCAGGGCTGAATATTTTAGCTGAGCATTTAGCTAAAATTGCCGATATTACCGTCGTTGCGCCAGAGCGTAACCGTAGCGGGGCTAGCAATTCGCTCACGCTAGACCGTCCACTTAGCGTTAAAAAAGCCAGCAACGGCTTTTTTTATGTTAACGGCACACCGACAGATTGCGTGCATATTGCGCTAACTGGCTTAATGGATGAAATGCCTGACATGGTGATTTCGGGCATTAACGATGGCGCAAATATGGGTGACGACACTATTTATAGCGGCACAGTAGCGGCGGCGATGGAGGGCTTTTTGCTGGATATTCCATCGATTGCAGTTTCTATGTCGCAGCATAACGCCACCCATTTTGAAAGCGCTGCACTTGTAATTGTCGAGCTAGTACAACAT
>JANOYU010000028.1:0-10045 GCA_031429035.1 Methylophilaceae bacterium | reverse complement strand
AAAGTGGGGAAAGCCACCACGCGTTTTGGGTCAAAAAATGTGACATTACCCAAGCCATCGCACTTGGGGCAAGCGCCCATCGGATTGTTAAAACTGAATAGGCGCGGCTCTAATTCTGCTAGTGAGTAATCACATTGTGGGCAAGAAAACTTGGCCGAAAAGGTGTGTTCAACATCCGTATCCGTTTCTAACGCAATGGCTTTACCATCGGCCAAACGTAGCGCAGTTTCGAAGCTTTCGGCAATACGTTGCTTAAATTCTGCCTTCACTTTTATACGGTCAACCACCACATCAACATTATGCTTAGTGGTTTTGGCCAAGCTGGGCAGTGCGTCCACTTCGTAAATTTTGCCGTCAACACGCAGCCGCACAAAGCCTTGCGCTTTAAGCTCATCAAACAAATCCGCTTGCTCGCCTTTACGCTCGCGCACTACTGGCGCCAGTATCATCAGCTTAGTATCTTCTGGCAGTTTTAAAACCGAATCAACCATTTGCGAAACGGTTTGCGCTTCAAGCTTAATATTGTGTTCTGGGCATTCTGGGTCGCCTGCACGTGCATACAGCAGGCGCAAATAATCGTGAATTTCCGTCACCGTGCCCACGGTACTGCGCGGGTTGTGCGAAGTGGCTTTTTGCTCAATCGAAATGGCGGGCGATAAGCCTTCTATCAAATCGACATCGGGTTTATCCATGCGCGCTAAAAATTGCCGCGCATAGGCCGATAAACTTTCTACATAGCGGCGCTGGCCTTCTGCATACAGCGTATCAAACGCCAAGCTAGACTTGCCCGAACCCGATAAACCTGTGATGACCACCATTTTATTACGTGGAATATCAAGGTTAATATTTTTTAAATTGTGCGTACGTGCACCGCGTATTTTAATAAATTCCATCATGCTTTTTCTAAATCACAGGCAACCTGTTAATATACGCAATTATTCAGTTTTAAGCTAATTTAGATGCAAATTTCCGAAAAAATGACGCGTACCGAAACGCGCGCAACCATCAGCTTGGCCTCCATCTATGGTTTACGCATGTTGGGCATGTTTTTGCTGCTGCCCATTTTTGCTATTTATGCCGAGAAACTAGAGGGCGGGCAAAACCATACGCTGATAGGCGTGGCGCTGGGTGCCTACGGCCTTATGCAAGTGTTGCTGCAATTGCCGTTTGGCATGGCTTCTGACAAATATGGCCGCAAAAAAGTCATTTATATTGGACTTATTTTATTTGCCATTGGTAGCGTAGTGGCCGCTATGGGTACCGATATTTATACAGTTATTATTGGCCGCGCCATACAAGGCGCGGGCGCAATATCTGCCGTAGTGACCGCACTGGTGGCCGATTCTACGCGTGAGGAGCATCGCACCAAAGCCATGGCCATGATAGGCGCAACCATTGGATTAACGTTTGCGGTTTCATTAGTGGCTGCACCAATATTAAACCAACTCATTGGCGTACCAGGTATTTTTTGGATGACGGCTGTGCTGTCAATTTTGGCGATTGGCGTAGTGAAATATGCGGTACCAGACCCTGCGCACAGCCAATTTCATAGTGCCGCACAAACCGCGCCCAACAAAATAAAAGATGTACTTAAAGATAAACAATTATTGCGCCTAAATTTTGGCACATTTTGTTTGCATGGCGCACAAATGGCCATGTTTATTGTGGTGCCGTTTGCGCTAAAAGAAACCAGCGGCATGAGTGAAAACCAACATTGGCAAGTGTATTTACCCGTGTTAGTTGCCTCGTTTGTGTTGATGATTCCTGCCATTATTTATGCCGAAAAGCGTGCCAAACTTAAGCCTGTGTTTATTGGCGCGGTGGCGCTTATGTTGGCTGCACAGATTGCCTTTGCATTTAATATTCATGTGTTTTGGGGCATTGTGGCATCGCTATTTGTGTATTTTGTGGCGTTTAATATTTTAGAGGCTTCATTGCCGTCATTAATATCCAAAATGGCGCCAGCTGCCAGCAAAGGCACGGCAATGGGCGTGCATAATACGGCGCAATCGTTGGGTATGTTTTTGGGCGCGGTGATGGGTGGTTATTTATCACACAAAATTGGCTATTCTGCGGTATTTTTCTTTTGCGCGTTGCTGATGGGAATTTGGTTGCTGCTGGCATTTGGCATGCAAACGCCACCCAGCGTTAAAACTAAAATGTATCACATTGGCGATTTAACACTTTTGCAAGGTCAACAATTAGAAACTGCGGTTAAAAATTTAAGCGGGGTGGTCGATGCAACTTTAATCGCCCAAGAGCATAATTTAATTGTTAAAATAAACAATCAGCAAACAAAAGTGCAACAAACAGATGTTGAGCAGGCAATATTTAACTTGATAGGGAGCGCATAAATGGCATCAGTCAATAAAGTGATTTTAGTGGGCAATTTAGGGCGCGACCCAGAAGTACGTTATATGCCCAATGGCGAGGCAGTGGCTAATTTTAGTATTGCCACCACTGAAAATTGGAAAGACAAAAGTGGCGTTAAGCAAGAAAAAACCGAGTGGCACAATATTGTGATGTATCGCCGTTTGGCCGAAATTGCTGGTGAATATCTTAAAAAAGGCCGCCCTGTGTATATAGAAGGCCGCTTGCAAACGCGCAAGTGGGAGAAAGACGGCGTAACGCGCTATAGCACCGAGATTATTGGCGACCAAATGCAGATGCTGGGTAGTAAAGATAGCGGTGGCGGCAGTGGTGGTGCTAGCTACGATGGCGGTGGCATGGATCAAGGTAATGCGCCTGATGATATGAACCAAGCGCAACCTAGACAAAGTGTGGCTGGCGCATCAAATCAGCAAGCGCCTACCAATCAAACGACAAAATCGGGTGGTAATTTTGATGATTTTGAGGACGATATTCCGTTTTAATACTAAATACAGCATGCCTGTAGCCCAATATCCATGCGGCTTGCAGAGCATATAAAAAAGCCCGCAATTGTGGGCTTTTTATTGCTTAAATTATTGCTTTGGCATGTTATTTTAATACTGCGGTGCCGTAAACTTGGCCACCTAATGTGCCAGCATTAAACCCATATTGCAAACCAATGCGCTCACCGTTAGGGCCAAAAAATGCACCTTGCACAAGATTGCCTTGTAAAGCACCAGCGCAGCTATTTAAAAAGCAACTATTACTTAAGCTTACAACTTGACTTTGATTATTGCTACTAAAAAATCTTGGGTCATTCGCAGTTACATTGCCACCACCAGCTAAAATAAAAGTCTCTCCAACTGTATTTACAGTTAAGCCGTAGTTATAGTTGGTTGTTGCAAAATTAAACACAAAGTTGCCAGAGACAGCATTCTCTGCCCCAACTATAACCGAGGTACCACCAGAAGTTACCAACATAGGCGCAGTCGAGCCAAACACAGTATAAGTACCAGTTAAATTAGCCAGTTGAGTTGGATTTGGTTTTGTGCCAACTGCATAATCTATCCATTCAATGGTGTCAGATGTAGTTGGTCTACCCATATTATTTGCAGGTGAAACATCAATCGTACCGCCATAGCTTCTACCCCAAGCCACTAAACCATCAGAGTTGTAGCTGCTAAATGCTAAAGCAGGATGTATATCTATACCATTGCCTGCAGTATTCATATCAATTGGTTGAGAATTAGCATTGGTTTCTAAATTATCAAGTTCTAAAACGCCATCTACACCGTTACCAGCCACAGTTTTCATCACTACTGATGCATAAGCTTCGCCTTTGTAATTAGCTAAAGAAGCAACTGGAATAACAATATTGTCGCCCGCAGAAAATACCGCTTTATTGCTGGAAGGCGCTGCGGCTGCGGCTTTGGCGGCTTTGCTACTTGGTTTTGGTGCTGCGCCCACGCCAGCAACTGCAATACTTTGACCTGTAACTGCGTTTAAACAACCCCCTGCGTTACACACATCTACGCTGCCATGGTTGGTTGTCATTAACAATTGGTTATCGTTAAAGTTAACCGTAAATTCTGTACCACGAATACCAATAGTGGCAACCGCTGTTTTTAATTGATAGCGATCGCGATTTTTATGACCAATTAAGCCACTTACTGTGCGCAAGCCACCTTTTAGTAGCTCGGTAAACGCGTATTCACTACCATCTTCTTTACCCGAGAATTCGTATTTATTAATTTTATAAACAGTGTTTGGCTGCAGTGATACTTTTCCACCGTCGATTAATGACAATTGCAAACGACCCGCTTTTGTCTCAACTGTATCGCCAGCATTTAATGCATCATTTTTAGCGGCTTTTACCACGCTTTTATCAGCACGCACAATGTTGGCATCGCCCGTAGTAAAGGTGACCGTGCCGACAGATTGTGCAAATACGATTTGGGGTACGAACAAGCATAATGCTAATAAGCTTAGTTTTAGTAAGTTTGATTTAACTGTAGTTATCATTTTTTTCCACTTTTTATATATATTTATATTTTGGTACCAGCGCTTTATGTCTTAATTAAGCTGATTGCCATTATTGCCATTATTGCCATTATTTTGATTGATGAGGTCATCCAATTGATTTTCCATCATTTTTTCCATCATTTTTTCATTCATTTTTTGCATCACAGTATCCATCGAGCCTATGCCTATGTTATCTGTCATGTTAGAAACATCCATTTTCCCTGTCTTGTTTTGCATATCAAGCTCTGGTGAATTAGTGTTCAAAATAGGCGCACCCATTTGCATTTTGTCTTTGTTTTTAACCATTGTGTCTAACGCAAACGATTCTTCATTAGCGATAGATGCTGGTAACGGTTTCGTTTTAACATCGTCGTTTGTTACAGCTGTCGATTGATTGTTATCATTTGCTTGAAGTGAAGTTTCTTTTATGTCGCCAGTCGTCTCAACATTCGTGCTAACTTTAGTTTCTTCACTCGCTACCGCTGCAGAATCTTTTTCTTTATCTGCAACAGCTGCCGGTTTAACTTTGTTTGGTGCTGCAGCCGCTGCTTTGGCCGCAAACTCACTCATTTTTGGTGCAAGCCCTAAGCCACCCACGCCAATTGATTGGCCAGATAGCGCATTTAAACAACCGCCCGCGTTACACACATCTACACTGCCGTGGTTGGTTGTCATTAATAATTGATTATCATTAAAGTTAACGGTAAATTCTGTACCGCGAATACCAATGGTTGCAACTGTAGTTTTTAGTTGATAGCGATCGCGATTTTTATGGCCAATAGCGCCACTAATCGTGCGCAAGCCACCTTTTACTAACTCGGTTAAGGCGTACTCGCTGCCGTCCTCTTTGCCAGAGAACTCATATTTATTAATTTTATAAATGGTATTTGGTTGCAATGAAACTTTACCGCCATCAATTAACGATAACTGTAAGCGGCCAGTTTTAGTATCAATGGTATCGCCAGCATTTAATGCATCATTTTTAACGGCTTTGACGACCATTTTATCGGCACGCACAATGCTGGCATCGCCCGTAACAAAAGTAACCGTGCCAACTGATTTAGGCGTTGCATCAGCTGCAAAAGCAATTTGCGTAATTACCAAGCCTACTGTAAACACAATAAATACGGCAAATAATGATTTTAATAAAAAGTTTTTTGTTTTTTCCATCTTGGCATCCTAAGACGAGCTTGCATTGTAATTTTTAGTTAATGTGATGAATAAACAATCAATTAACCATTTGGTTGACATCAGTTATAATCTTGTCTTTGAATTTTTATATTCAAACAATGATTTCAGTTATATATGTACCTAGTTCTATATAATCAAATTTTATAAAGCAATAATTATGCCTATTTACGATTTTGCATGTACAAGCTGTGGTTTTAAAGATGAGGTGATGCGCAAAATTAGCGCACCAAACCAAGCCGTGTGCCCAAAATGCGCTAAAGAAACCTTTGCAAAAATGCTGTCTGCGCCCAGTTTTCAATTAAATGGAACAGGTTGGTATGCATCTGATTTTAAAGATAAAAAACCTAAAATTAGCGAAGCCAAAACTGATAAAAGTGCTGAAAATACAGAAACTAAATCTGCAGAAAAAGAGACAAAAGCTGCGGCCTGCAACCCAGGCTGCGCCTGTCATTAAGCTTTAAAAAAACATGAAAAAATATTTTATAACGGGTTTACTGGTTCTGGTGCCATTGTTTATTACACTCTGGGTGCTTAGCACGTTGATTCACACCATGGATCAAAGCCTGCTCTTGCTGCCAGAGGCATGGCAGCCTAAAAAAGTGCTTGGTTTTAATGTGCCAGGTTTGGGCGCACTGTTAACATTGGTGATTATTTTTGTCACTGGTTTGGTGGCAACTAACATTTTTGGTCAGCAATTAATTGTGTTGTGGGAATCTTTTTTAAACAAAGTTCCGTTTGTAAAAACCATCTATTCCAGCGTTAAACAAGTGTCTGATACCCTGTTTTCAAATACTGGCAATGCCTTTCGCAAGGCCGTTTTGGTGCAGTATCCGCGCCATGGCAGCTGGACAATCGCCTTTATTACAGGCACGCCTGGTGGCGATGTGTTAAACCATTTGCATGGCGACTATATTAGCGTGTACGTGCCTACCACGCCCAACCCCACATCTGGCTTCTTTTTGATGATGCCAAAAGCTGACGTGATAGAGCTGGATATGAGCGTGGACGAGGCGTTGAAATACATTATTAGCATGGGTACAGTCGCCCCAAAAGAACATTTAACCCAGCAACTTCGTTTTGATAAAACACAACAATTTAAATAGAATTAAATACTTATGACAATGCGTACACACTATTGCGGCCATATTAACCGCAGCCACATCGGCCAAACCGTTACTCTGTGCGGCTGGGCGCATCGCCGCCGTGACCATGGTGGCGTGATTTTTATTGATTTGCGCGATCGCGAAGGTATGGCGCAAATTGTGATAGACCCCGATACCGCCGAAGCCTTTAAATTAGCCGAGACTGTGCGTAGCGAATATGTGCTAAAAATAGTGTGCAAAGTGCGCGCGCGGCCAGATGGTACGGTTAATAAAAATATCCCAACGGGTGAAGTAGAAATGTTGGCGACCGAAATTGAGATTTTAAATGCATCTTTAACGCCACCTTTCATGTTGGATGACGAAAATTTGACAGAAACGGTGAGATTGCAACACCGCTACATCGATTTACGTCGCCCTGCCATGCAAAAAAACATGATGCTACGTTATCGAGTGGCCAAAACACTGCGCGATTATTTAGACGTGAACGGCTTTATCGAAGTAGAAACGCCGATGCTGACGCGCTCTACCCCAGAAGGCGCGCGTGATTACCTTGTACCAAGCCGCGTGCATGCTGGCCAATTCTTTGCCTTGCCACAATCGCCACAGTTGTTCAAACAATTGTTGATGGTTTCAGGTTTTGACCGTTATTTCCAAATTACTAAATGCTTCCGCGATGAAGATTTGCGCGCAGACCGTCAACCAGAATTTACGCAGGTGGACATTGAAACCTCGTTTATGTCTGAAAACGAAATTATGGACATTGTCGAAGAGATGATTCGCCAAATGCTCAAAAGCGTGCAAAACGTTGATTTACCTGCGGCTTTTCCACGCATGAGCTTTCACGAGGCCATGACACGTTACGGCTCTGACAAGCCCGATATGCGCGTGACGCTAGAAATCACTGAGTTATCTGACGTGATGAAAGACGTTGATTTTAAAGTTTTTTCTGGTGCTGCCAATATGGAAGGTGGCCGCGTAGCCGCTCTGCGTGTGCCTGCTGGCGGTACAATAGCCCGTAGTGAAATTGACGCTTACACCGAGTTTGTGAAAATATACGGCGCAAAAGGTTTGGCGTACATCAAAATTAACGACGTGACAAAACTGAACGAAGAAGGCTTACAAAGCCCAATCGTTAAAAACATTCATGTCACTGCTCTGCAAGCTATTATTGACCGTACAGGCGCACAAAACGGCGATATTGTGTTCTTCGGCGCAGATAAATTAAAAGTGGTAAACGAAGCTTTAGGCGCATTACGCTTAAAAGTTGGCCACGATAAAGGCCATGTTGATGGCCGTGCATGGGCACCGTTGTGGGTGGTGGATTTCCCCATGTTTGAACACGACGAAGAAAACGACCGTTGGGCAGCATTGCATCATCCGTTTACCGCACCTAAAGATGGTCACGAAGACTTGCTCAACACCAACCCAGGCGCATGTTTATCCAAAGCTTACGACATGGTACTAAACGGCTGGGAAGTCGGCGGCGGCTCAGTGCGTATTCATAAGCAAGATGTGCAATCTAAAGTATTCGACGCGCTTAAAATCAGCAAAGAAGAAGCGCAAGAAAAATTCGGCTTCTTGCTGGATGCCCTTCAATATGGCGCACCTCCGCACGGTGGTTTGGCTTTCGGCTTAGATAGGCTTGTAACATTGATGGCGGGTGCAGAATCTATCCGTGATGTGATTGCCTTCCCAAAAACCCAGCGCGCGCAGTGTTTAATGACTAATGCGCCGAATGCAGTGGATGAGAAGCAATTGCGTGAGTTGCATATACGTGTTCGTACGCCAAACCCAGTGACTTAAAATGCACTCACTTGCGCTAACTTTACTTTGAAACAAACAAATTATTTTTCAAAAATTATAATTATTGAATCTCTTGGAGTGCGTGAAGTACCAACAGGCAAAATGCTTTACGATATTATTGAGAGTCAAATCAATGAGAATAATTTAACCATTACAGCGGTTTATAAGAAATGTGTATCCAAAGCTGAGTTTTTCTCAGTGCTACATGAGGCCTACGAAGACGCTAGCATAAGAAAAGAATACCCTTGGATTCATATTGAAAGTCATGGCACTGAATCAGGAAATGGAATTGTGTTATCAAATGATGAATTTATAAGTTGGGATGATTTAAAGCCAATACTTACAGATATTAACTTGGCAACTAAATGTAACCTGATGTTGGTAATGAGTGCATGTAACGGTGCTTTCTTAGGTGAAATACTTCAACCCACTGACAGAGCACCTTGCTGGGGCATAATTGGACCGACGAAGGAAGTTTACCCAGATGATTTAATGGCAATTTTTAGAAGTTTATATACTGAATTATTATCTTCACTGAGTGGTGACAAAGCTTTAATCAGTTTTTTTGATTCGGCAAATAGCAGAGGTGTTGATTCCTTATTTATCATGGCGCTAGATTTGTTTAAAAAAGCTTATGCAGGCTATTTTGCAAACCACTGTACATATAAAGAATACTGGAAACGGGCAAAAGTTGTCAGAAATCAATTGCCCAAGAATCAGAAGAGTGAAAATACTATTCAGGATGTAGTTCAAATGTTTAAAAACAAGAGTTAAGTTATTTTGAAGAATACAAAAATAAATTTTTTATGTGCGATTTATTTCCTGAAAATATAACTAGATTTCCTGTAACTTACGCAGATGTTAAGCTAAGTTTGTTATAAGTTAGCCAACTCATCCCTACATTCCGCAAACGCTTTAATCGCGGCATCTAAATCTTGCACGGTATGTGCGGCAGAAGTCTGTGTGCGGATTCTCGCTTTGCCTTTTGCGACGACGGGGAAGAAGAAGCCGATGGCGTACACGCCTTTTTCTAGCAGGCGTTTGCTCATGTTTTGCGCGAATACCGCATCGCCCAGCATGATGGGGATTATCGGATGCTCACCATCTTTTAAATCAAAACCCGCAGCTATCAAGCCTTTTCTGAAATAGCTTGTGTTGCTTTCTAGTTTATCTCTTAGCGTTGTGGATTTTGATAGCATAGCCAAAACACTTAAGGTTGCCGCACAAATAGTGGGCGCAACCGTGTTTGAGAATAAATAAGGCCTAGAACGCTGGCGCAATAAATCGATTATTTCTTTGCGACCCGATGTGCTGCCGCCGGATGCGCCGCCTAGCGCCTTGCCGAAGGTGGTGGTGATAATATCGACTCTATCCATCACATTACGGAATTCATGCACGCCGCGGCCAGTTTTGCCGATAAAGCCTGTTGCATGGCAATCATCATGGTGCACCATGGCATCAAACTCATCGGCCAAATCACAAATCTCATCCAGTTTGGCAATCGTACCATCCATCGAAAATACGCCATCGGTGGTAATTAAAATGCGGCGCGCATT
>JANOYU010000027.1:0-3003 GCA_031429035.1 Methylophilaceae bacterium | reverse complement strand
ATGCCAGCTTCAAATTTATCTTCGATAAAGTAATCAAAAAAGGCTTTTTTATTTTGCGCGATGCTCATGTTGCGTATATTTACTGGTTTATGACTTAAAATAGCATTTTACGCTATTAAATAAAACTGATTCTGAATAATCGATGCACAAAGTAGAAAAAACTGTACTTGTTTTACATTCGGCAGAGCAAATGTATGCGCTGGTGGATGCCGTGGAAGATTACCCCAAGTTTTTGCCTTGGTGCGGCGGTGTAGATTTGCTAGAACGCACACAAACCAGCACCAGCGCCACTTTGCACATTAATTATCATGGATTAAAACAAAGCTTTACCACGCAAAATAGCAAACAATTTCCGCATAGCATGCAGATAAATTTAAAAAACGGACCATTTAAACATTTGGATGGCGATTGGCGTTTTGTTGAATTGCGCGCAGATGCCTGTAAAATTGAATTTAGATTAAATTATCAATTTGCTAATGGTTTTTTAGAGAAAATCATCGCGCCTGTTTTTAGCCATATTGCCACCACTTTTGTAGATGGATTTGTGGCACGGGCCGATAAAATTTATGCAACTAAGCAAACAATAGCGCACGAAAGACCAATATGAGCAGCCTAGATATGACCGTAGAAGTGGCTTATGCACTGCCACATAAACAATTAATTATTCCCGTGCAAATAGCGCCAGAATCCAATGCAGAAGCGGCTATCAGGGCATCAGGTATTTTAGCTAAGTTTGCCGAGATTGATTTAAACGTGAATCAAATTGGTATTTTTGGCAAGCTAGCAAAGCTAGATACGCCGCTGCGCCATTTAGATCGCGTGGAAATTTATCGTGCGCTAATTGCCGACCCAAAAGAAGTGCGCAAACAGCGTGCTGAGGAAGGAAAAGTGATGAAGAAAGGCGGTGGAGATGCACCGCCTTCAGAATAACAAGTGCCTAAAACTTAGCAGTTTTCATTAATTTCTTGCTGGGCTTTTTCTCTGCCCGCTTTGAAGCCGCTTTCATCTAAGTATTCGCGCTCGCCTTTTTCGTTCATTTTATACACACGGCCACCTTGGGTGTAACTTTGCATATTGGCTTTAGCAGCACTACAGTTTTCAGTTTTACGTTTGGCTTCAGCTTCTTTTTCTCTCTTGTTATTTTTTTCTGATTCGGCGTTACGTTGGCGCTGCTCGGCTGCCGCATCTTCTGGGTTTTTTGGCGGCTCAAAATCTTTTGGCATCACTGCAGGTACTGCCGCCGTAGCTGGGTTATCTACTGGCGCTAGTGGTGCATTGCCCGTTGGCGCAGCCACTTTTTTCTTACCAGTCATCGATTCTTGTTTAATATTAGATGGCGGCGGCGTATCGCTATATTTAATGGTGCCATCTTTATCTTTCCATTTATACACCTCAGCCTGGCTTAAACTTGGCATAGCAATCACCAGCGCCGCTAATAATAATGTTAACAATTTCATGTTTTTTTCCTGTGTACAAATTAATTAATCAAATAAATAACGCGTTTAGCTAAATCTTCGTTTACTTAAAGCATATTTTTATAGAAATTAATTGATGTTTTAACGATTAATGCCTGTTTAAAAACACATTTTTAAACAAATTTAAGTTATTTCAGCTTACCAACTTTTATTAAGCAATGCAAATCTGTATAATCTTATTTTGCAAATAAGGATGAATTATGCGTTTGCTGCAACAAGCTCTTACTTTTGATGATGTTTTATTGGTGCCTGCCCATTCCATTATCATGCCGCGCGAAGTTAACCTTAGCACGCAACTCACTCGCAATATCACATTGAATATTCCATTAGTTTCTGCTGCAATGGATACGGTGACTGAGGCGCCGCTGGCAATTGCCCTGGCGCAAGAAGGCGGCTTGGGTATTATTCACAAAAACATGACCCCTGCCGAGCAAGCTGCGCATGTATCGCGCATAAAACGCTTTGAATCGGGCGTGGTAAATGACCCAGTCACTATTGCGCCGCACATGACAGTGCGCGATGTGTTAGCGCTGACACAGAAACATAAAATCTCTGGCTTACCGGTGGTTGATGGCAACAAAATTGTTGGCATTGTCACCAATCGAGATTTACGATTTGAAACCAATTTAGACCAAGCTATTAGCAATATTATGACGCCACGCAATAAGCTGGTGACCGTACGCGAAGGCGCTACTAAAGAAGAAGTCATCAAATTGCTGCATCAACACCGTCTAGAGCGCGTGTTGGTTATAGACGAAAATGACGTTTTAAAAGGCTTGATTACCGTTAAAGATATTCAAAAATCGCACGATCACCCCAATGCGTGCAAAGATAAACATGGCCGCCTGCGTGTTGGCGCAGCAGTTGGTGTGGGTGCAGATACTGAACAACGTGTTGAAGCGCTGGCCAAAGCGGGCGTGGATGTGATTGTGGTGGATACCGCACACGGCCATTCGCAAGGCGTTTTGGACCGCGTGACATGGGTGAAAAAACATTATCCAAAAATTGAAGTGATTGGTGGCAACATTGCCACTGCCGATGCGGCGAAAGCCTTAGTGGATGCGGGAGCTGACGGTGTAAAAGTCGGTATTGGCCCAGGCTCTATTTGCACCACGCGCATCGTCGCAGGCGTAGGTGTGCCGCAAATCTCTGCCATTAGTAATGTCGAAAAAGCGTTGGCAAATTCTGGCGTGCCGTTTATTGCCGATGGAGGCATTCGCTTCTCTGGCGATATTTCAAAAGCTATTGCGGCAGGTGCGTATTCTGTGATGCTGGGTGGCATGTTTGCTGGCACCGAAGAAGCCCCTGGCGAGGTTGAGCTGTTCCAAGGCCGCTCTTACAAGTCCTATCGCGGCATGGGCAGTATTGGAGCCATGCAACAAGGTTCTTCTGATCGATATTTTCAAGACAATAATGGTAATGCAGACAAGCTTGTGCCAGAAGGCATTGAAGGCCGTGTACCTTATAAAGGCTCAGTCTTGGCAGTTATTCACCAATTAATGGGCGGCTTGCGCGCATCAATGGGTTA
>JANOYU010000026.1:0-8027 GCA_031429035.1 Methylophilaceae bacterium | reverse complement strand
GCCGATTGTGCTGCAATCAATATTGTATGCCCAAGTGCCGAGCTGCTGATGAGTGACATTGCGCAATTATTTGCGGATGATGCCAAAACTGAGAATCAAGCCGCCGTAGCTAAAATTATCATCACGCGCGGCGAGGGCAATCGTGGCTACACGCCGCCCGCCATTACCGCGCCCATGAGGGTTGTGCTGAAATCGCCCATGCCAGAATACCCAGAAGCTAGGTTCACACAAGGCGTGAGTTTAACCGTGTGCGAAACGCGTTTGGCTGCGCAACCCAAGCTGGCTGGCGTTAAGAGCCTGAACCGCTTAGAAAACGTGTTGGCGCGCATGGAATGGAGTTCGCCAGACATTGCTGATGGCATTATGTTGGATGCGCAAGACAATGTGATTGAATGCACAGCAGCCAATATTTTTGCACGTTTTTCTAACACGCTAATTACGCCTAGCTTGCAGCAATGCGGCATTGCAGGCATTACGCGGCAACGCATTATTGAGTTGGCGAGTACGTTAACATTAAAAACATCGATAGAAACATTTGATTTAAAAAAATTATACGCAGCAGATGAGGTGATTATTTGCAGTAGCTTGTATGGGGCATGGCAAGTTAGAAGTATTCAAGAAAAATCAATCAAAACAGCAGGCCTAGCAGTCAATATCCGCGCGGCTCTCAAGGCAATATAAAATTGATAAAACTGGTTAAATATAGTGTTTTAATTGGGCTGGTGGCCATATTAGGCTTTGGTGCTTGGCTGTTTATTTATGCCAAAACGCCACTCAATTTAAGCCCGCAAGCGCAAGAAATTAGCATTAAGCCAAAAAGTAGCTTGAAAAGTATCGCTAATCAATTAGTCGAGCAAAAAGTGATTACCAGTGCGCTGCCGTTTGTAATTTTGGCAAAAATCATGCAAAAAGAATCTGAGCTGCAAGCGGGCGATTACACAGTGAATAAAAATATATCGCCTTATCAACTGATGCTTTCGCTGAATCATGGCAAATCGACACAAGGCAGCATTACTTTTATTGAGGGCAAAACCTTTAAGCAAATGCGCGCCAGATTGGCTAAAAACGATGCGGTAAGAAGCACCATTAAAGATTTAACCGATGCCGAAGTAATGCGCGTGGTGGGCAATAGCGAAAAGCATGCCGAAGGCTGGTTCTTTCCCGATACCTTTTATTTTGATCGCAATACAGCAGATACGGTGCTGTTAAAGCGCGCCTACGATATTATGAATACCAAGCTGGATGCGGCTTGGGAGGATAGAGCGCCTAATTTGCCATATAAAAATAAATACGAGGCACTAATTATGGCCAGCATTATTGAGAAGGAAACCGGCAAAGCGAGTGAGCGGCCGATGATTGCGGGCGTGTTTATCAACCGTTTGCGTATTGGCATGCGCTTACAAACTGACCCCACGGTGATTTATGGCATGGGCGACAATTACAACGGCAATATTCGCCGCAAAGATTTAACCACCGATACCATTTATAATACTTATACGCGCGATGGCTTGCCGCCTACGCCTATTGCTATGCCTGGTTTGGCGGCGATTCAAGCAGCACTGCAACCAGAAAAAACCAAAGCGCTATATTTTGTCGGCAAAGGCGATGGCAGCCATCAATTTAGTAATAGTTTGCTTGAGCATAATCGTGCCGTGATGACTTATCAACTTAAACGTAAAGTAAACAAATAGATGGTTAGAAATAATAAGTCAAAAGCAGGTAAATTTATTACGTTAGAAGGCATGGATGGCGCAGGCAAAAGCACGCACATACCCACTATTATTGCGATATTAAAAGCACATGGCGTTGAGGTGGTATCTACCAGAGAGCCAGGCGGAACAAGGCTGGGCGAGCAATTACGCGCTTTATTGCTACACGATGCGATGCACGCAGAAACTGAAACGCTGCTGATGTTTGCGGCGCGGCGCGAGCATATTGCCAACGTGATTGCGCCTGCGCTTAAACGTGGTGCATATGTGCTTTCAGATCGCTTTACCGATGCCACTTATGCCTATCAATGTGGCGCAAAAGGCGTCAGCAGCGCTAAGATTAAACAGCTAGAAAAGTGGGTGCAAGGGAACTTACAGCCAGATTTAACGCTGTTATTTGATGTGCCTGTCGAAATAAGCATGAAAAGGCTAACCACAGCACGCGAGCCCGATAAATTTGAGCGGGAAGATGCCAAATTTTTTGAAAAATTAAGACTAGCCTATTTAAGTCGTGCGGCAGAAAACCCGACACGTTTTCGAATCATTAACGCCAACCAGCCACTAGAATCAGTGAAAAATGAAGTTGATAAAACACTTGAAGAATTTTTATTAAATAATTGATTATAAATGTATAGCTGGCAAATAAACCAATGGCAACACATCACGCAACGTACTAACTTACCGCACGCACTGCTGTTGCGTGGCCCTGCGGGTACGGGTAAGCACGATTTTGCGATTGAGCTGGCGCAAGCGTTATTGTGCAAAGCGCCTGCAGCAGATAAAACTGCATGCAACGCTTGCCCAAGCTGCGTCTGGTTTGCAGAGGGTGGTCATCCTGATTTTAAACTTATTTCGCCAGAAGACGCCGAGGCAAGCGAAGAAACAAACAGTGCGCCAAAAAAGAAAACTGCTAAAAAAAGTCAAATTTCAGTCGTACAAATTCGCCAACTGATTGATTATTTGACACTTTCCACACATCAAGTGGGCGGCAAACGCATTATTATAATTTCACCGGCAGATGCACTCAATACCGCCTCAGCTAATGCATTGCTAAAAGCTTTGGAAGAACCGCCAGCAAACACCTTATTTTTACTAGTAACTAGCCAACCGCAACGCTTGCTAGCAACCATTACCAGCCGCTGCCAAGCGGTTAATATGCCGCTGCCTAGTTTGCAAACTGCCTTGGCTTGGCTTAACGCGCAAGGCATAAATGCGGCAGAAAATTTACTCGCACATGCAGGCGGCGCACCTTTATTGGCGCAGCAGGCAGCGCAAGATAGCGAACTGAATTTAAACCTGATGAAACAGCTAAGCCTGGGCGCTAAACTAGACCCCTTTGCTAGCGCGCCTTTGTTTTTGGGGCTGGGAATGGAGCGCGCCATTGATGGCCTGCAAAAGTGGTTGTTTGATGTGTTGGCTTGCAAATTTACACAAAGTTTGCGCTATCACCCGCAGCAAATTGTTGCTTTGCAAGCTTTGGCTAAGGGCGTAAACTTACGTTTGTTATTTAACTTTCAAGATAAATTAACTGAGGCAAAGAAAACCGCGAATCATCCATTAAGCAATGAAGCGCAGTTAGAGAATATATTGTTACAATATGCACAATTGTTTACAGTCATTAAATAAATTGCAATAAAAATATTTTCAAGCTAAATAGTTAAAGGTAGCCTAGCCACTATGAACATGCAAGCCGACACAGATCAATTAAAAGATGCCGCCAATAAGCCAGGCGTGCTTTCGCTGGCCATTAAAGAAAAATCTGCGTTATATGCCGCGTTTATGCCTTATGTAAAAGGCGGTGGTTTGTTTATTCCTACCAATAAAAGTTTTAAAATTGGTGAAGAAGTATTTATGTTGTTAAGCCTGGTTGATGATCCAATGAAGCTTAAAGTAGTGGGCAAAGTCATTTGGATTACCCCTGTGGCGCAAGCAACACGCCCGCAAGGCATAGGTGTGCAATTTAGTGAAAAAGATGGCGGTATTGAAGTTAAAAACAAAATTGAGGCTATTTTAGGTGGCGCGCTTAAAACCAATCGTGCCACACATACCATGTAATTTTTAAATAATACCTACGCTACACCCCAGCATTGATGCGGCTTACAGAGCATAGGCAGTTTAGTGTTGTTATCAGTGTTAATGTAGCTTAATTAAATCTAATTAATAAACTTTTGTTTATAAAAGCCTGTCAACAAAACCATGCTAGTCGATTCACATTGTCACTTAAATTTTTCTGAATTTACCGATAACATGCACGCGGTGCGCCAGCTAATGGATGAATCGCAGGTGGGTCATGCTTTGTGTGTTTCAGTTACATTAGATAAATTTCCAGAGGTTTTACAGCTGGCAGAACAGTTCGACAATTTTTATGCCTCAGTTGGCGTGCACCCAGATTATGAAGATATTGAAGAGCCAACAGTTGAAGAGTTGGTAAAGCTTGCCCAGCACCCCAAAATTGTGGCTATTGGCGAAACGGGCCTTGATTACTTTCGCCTAACCGGCGATTTAGAATGGCAACGTGAGCGCTTTCGCACGCATATTCGTGCCGCAATTTTAGCCAATAAACCTTTGATTATCCACACTAGAAGTGCAGCAGAAGACACGCTGAAAATAATGCAAGAAGAGGGCGCAGAAAAAGTGGGCGGGGTGATGCATTGCTTTACCGAAAACCTGCAAGTGGCGCTAGCAGCCATTGAAATGGGATTTTATATATCTTTTTCTGGCATTGTCACCTTTAAAAATGCACTGCAAATTAAACAGGTCGCGCAGTCGATTCCACTCGATAAAATACTGGTAGAAACCGATTCGCCTTACTTAGCACCAGTGCCATTTCGCGGTAAAACTAACCAACCTGCCTATGTGAAATACGTGGCGCAAGAAGTTGCTAATTTACGCGGCATTAGCCTAGAAGCGGTGATGCAAGCAACAACAGATAATTTTTTCACGCTATTTAAACACGCCAAGGGTGTTAATTAATGCATTTAACGATGCTGGGCGTAGGTTCTAGCGCAGGTACGCCAGTGGTAGGCTGCACATGTGAGACCTGCGTTTCAGATAATCCACGCAACAAACGCACACGTTGTTCTAGCTTAATTACGCTCGATTCTGGCGAAAATATACTCATTGATACTGGCCCAGATTTACGCAATCAAGCGCTGCGTGAAAACATTACTCACGTCGATGCGGTGCTTTACACGCACACGCATGCCGATCATTTGCATGGTATAGACGATTTACGTGCATTTTGTGTGCTGCAACGCAAGCAAATACCGCTGTATGCCAAGCAAGATGCGGTAGAACATATTACACAAAAATTTGGCTATACGTTGCGCGAACCGAGTGATTTTTGGGAAATGCCCGTATTGCGTACCGAGGCTATTGATGGACCATTTGATTTATATGGTGTAAAAGTCACGCCGATTCCTGTCATGCATGGTCGCATTCAAATTTTCGGCTATCGTATTGGCAATATCGCGTATATGACCGATGTTTCAGAAATTTCAGAAACTTCACTTGCACTATTAGAAAATTTGGATGCATTGCTGATTGATTGCTTACGCGAAAAATCGCACCCAACGCATATTAATATTGAACAAAGTTTAGTTTACATTAGTCGTATTAAAGCGAAACAAAGCTATATGATTCATATGACACATGAATTAGAATATGCATCTTTAACAAATAAGCTGCCAAAAGACGTATTTGTTGGCTATGACGGCCTAAAATTAAGCTTTAGTTGATATGCCAGTATAGGTTTAGTCAACATAATGGCCTAAAACGCGTTAAATTAAGTAATTCATCATTTATAGGTTATAAGGATACAAAATGTACAGCAATTCAGTCGTATTGAAGAAAGTTATAGTTGCAAGCCTGTTTTTAGGTATGTTTTTAGCTGGCCAAGCATTTGCTGCAGGTAAAACTTATACAGAAGATGAATTTATTACTAACTTTAGTGGAAAAACAAAAAAAATCATTTCTGCCAAATTGGGCAAGCCAACTAAAACAGCGCTATCAGTTAAGCCTAGCAACGCTGGCGCAGTTACAGGTAAAAATGTAGATGATAAATCTAGTAAGCCTGTAAAAGTAGAGATGTGGTATTACGGCAATGTGGTGAAGTATGATAAAAAACGTACTTACAAACAAACTGAGCTGACTTTTGTTAACGACCGCGTGATGAATATTGCGTTTTTTAATAATAGATAATTAGGCCTAATAAGCAATAAATATAATATAAGCCATTGTTTCATATATAAAAGCCGTAATTAACCACGGCTTTTATACTAATCATTTACTTCGTATAATGTATATTATGTTAAATTAAATATAAACTATGTAATTGATGCTAATTTAACAGTGTATTTACGCAGCCAGTGATCAATACTCAACTTACCTGCTCCGCTGAATAACAATGGCAAAAACATTATTAAATAAAGCAACGGTAGTTTGTAGTTACCAAAGCCGTCACCAGCATTATCGGTAATTCGGTATCCCGTGAATAACTCAGATAAGGTATTCCATTCTGATGGCCAATGCACGGCAGCTATTGCTACAATGGTAAGAATAATAAGCGATAATGAAAAGAATCGCGTGGCTAAGCCCAACATTAAAGCAACTGCGCCGATAATTTCGAAGTACGTTGCTATGCCCCAGCTAATATCTGGCGGCAATAAGTTAAATGGAAAAGGAAAGCTAATGTCGGCAAACCAATTGTTGCCATGTAGTTTTTCTAGGCCTGCCTCACCAAACTCCCAAGCCAATATCAACCTTAAAAATAGCTGTGGCAACCATACGCCAAATTGATTAAGTTTAGTTGTAATAAGCTGATGTATTGACGAGAAATAACTTAATGAAAACATGGTAACTTCCTAATTATTATGTATATATTAATTAGTCGTAACAAAATCATAAGCCTTACACTGCTTTTGATTTTATTTGTGTTTTTACTTTAGATGTATATTTGTAATACAGGCGTATAGCCAATAGTATGACTAATGCTGCTGCGTAATAAATTGGCTCAGTCAAATCTTTTTTAACTAATAACAAATAATGTACCACCACTAATATTGCAATTAAATACACCAGTTGATGCAGTTTTTTCCAATTAGATTTTAGACGCTTAATCATATAACTATTGGAAGTAACTGCCAGCGGAATCGTCAGTATAAATGCGGCAAAGCCAACCAAAATACGTGGGTGTTTAGTAACATCTTGAACAATTTCGTCCCAGATAAACGAAAAATCAAGCCATACATAGGTGGCAATGTGTAAACAGGCATAAAAAAACATAAATAAACCCAGTGTTCGGCGTAATTGTATTTGCCATACCTGCCCCGTTATCAAGCGAATCGGCGTCATACTTAAACTAATTAGCAAAATAACCAGCGCCCAAGTACCAGTAGAATGCTCAACAAATTCGACAGGGTTAGCACCTAAACCATCGTTAAAACCCAACCAAACCAAGCGCGCTAGCGGCAGCAAGGCCAGCAGCCACACTGCCACCTTGGCGTAAACTATATGTTGTTTGTTCATGCTAAAAATTGTTAGGCCTAGAAATTATTAAACAAATCCAGGCCAGCGTACATCTGCCCTACTTGCTCGGTATAGCCATTAAACATTTTGGTTTTAATGCGGCCACCGAATAAGCCTGCGCCTATTGGCTTCTCAGACGATTGCGCCCAGCGTGGATGGTCAACATTAGGATTTACATTGGCATAAAATCCGTACTCATTGGGGCCAGATTTTACCCAAGTGGTTTGCGGCATTTTTTCTACAAATCTAATTTTAACAATAGATTTTGCGCCTTTAAAACCGTATTTCCACGGCGTGACTAATCGTACTGGTGCGCCATTTTGATTTTGCAATAACTCGCCGTACAAACCCACCGCCAATAACGTTAAGGGGTTATTCGCTTCGTCCAAACGCAAGCCTTCGGTATACGGCCAATCAAGAATTGGCGAGTTGACACCGGGCATTGTTTTTGGGTCGTTGGCCGAGATAAACTCAATATATTTAGCATTGCCAGTCGGCTCCGCCCATTTAATTAAGCTGGCCAATGGAAGCCCTACCCACGGAATCACCATCGACCAAGCCTCTACACAGCGGTGGCGATAAATACGCTCCTCTAAAGGCGCTAACTTCATTAGCTCTTCAATGCTGATCGTTTTGGCTTTTTTAACTTCGCCTTCTATGCTAATAGTCCAAGGCCTTGGTTTAAATTGAGATGAATATTTGGCAGGATCAGATTTATCGGTGCCAAATTCGTAATAATTGTTATAAGTGGTGACATCTTCATATTTGGTGAGCTTTTCACCTGCGCCATAG
>JANOYU010000025.1:0-33311 GCA_031429035.1 Methylophilaceae bacterium | reverse complement strand
GGGTCTACTTTACGTTCTAGTCCGCGCTTCGCGCGGACTAGAACGTGCGAATAAGCGTGAATTCATTGCGCACGCGGCGCGTGCCAGAACCCCGCAATGAATCACACTGCCCTACGGGCAGGTGCTTATTCGCACGTTAGGTGTCTATGCGAAAGAGCACTAAACATGCGGTAGCTCAACGCTTATTGGCGCTATTTGGGGTCACGTTGTTTGCTGGACCCATGTGGTTTCACGCATTAGACTGGATACCGCCAGCTTTGCAATTGCTTGGGTGGCCAATAACATTCTTTGCAACAATTAGCGTATTTGGCGTTGGCCCTTGGGGGCGTTACTACAATGCAGTTATTATTGCTGATAACGAAACATATCTTAAAACCCTGGAGCCTAAGCAGCCGTGGCAATAATAAGCGTTTTTACACCTAACCCATCATTCAAGCGGGACGCCTAACGGCGCCCCTTAACTCAAACGTTAGCCATGAATACGATGAAGCACTCAAAATCTAATGTCATTCCTGTTTGGAAGCAGATGCTGGCTGTGATCGTTGCTGTTTATTGCTTGGGAGTCTGGGCCTTACCTACCTTCATGCTTCCTTTTGTTAACGTGCTTCCGTATGTCCATCAAATGGATTTTCTACCCCGTTTGATTGTTTCGGCCACACTCTCATTGCTCGTAGTTAGCATTTTGTATTTACTCAACCCGACGCACTTCCTAACCTTTTACCAAAGTGGAAGTTCAAATTCTAAATGGAGAACAACTAAAGACTGGCTCGGCGCATTGCTTGGGTTAATCATGTTCACATTCTCTGGCGCATATTGGAGCCCAAACCTTTTCGGGGTCCTAACACGAGCATTTCCGAGCACTGAGTACGCAAAAACTGTTGAAATCGTGAACGTTGATTTTTTAGGTTCAAAGCGCAAATCTGTTTCTCTAACGCTCAAAGATAAAGATGGTAAAGCCATGTATCTGGTTTTGGCCCAAAGACTCTTTGACTATCCACGGTTCAAATCTGGAGATACCCTCGAACTACACGGAATAGAAAACTTTGTTGGCGCGTATGTTATTGACTTCAAAGTTGTTGGCAATCGGCTAACCCCTCATTCAAGCGGGACACGCTAAAGCGTGCCCCTTAATTCAAACGTTAGGCATATTTATAATGCATAGCAATTTACCAACGGAAAAACAAAGAAAAGCTTTATGTGCGCTGATGCATGAGGTTTTTGTAGACCTTAGAACTTTGGACGGCGAGCAGGCTCGAGACTTAGCTTATGCATTTCATAATTTGCCCCTTGAAATGTATGGCTGGGGCTCTTGGAGCATTGAAACAATGCGTGGTAGATTGGAGCATTACCAAACCAAACACCAAAATAACTTAGGTTTTAATTATGTTGCTGCATTCAATGCAATTTTCTAAGTGTGTGCCTAACCCATCCATCAAGCGGGACTTGCTAACGCAAGCCCCTTATGTCAAACGTTCTAGTCCGCGCTTCGCGCGGACTAGAACGTGCGAATAAGCGTGAATTCATTGCGCACGCGGCGCGTGCCAGAACCCCGCAATGAATCACACTGCCCTACGGGCAGGTGCTTATTCGCACGTTAGACGTAATTGTTAAATTGATACTAAAGAAATTATTACCGTTATTAAATCTAATACTTATATTAGTACCTGTAGCTTTAACAATGTACTCTTATACAAAATATGGTTATACAAAAAGCTCTATAATAAACTTGGCATTGATATTACTAACTTGGTATTGGCTCATTTACCCATACTTGAACAGTAAATGCATTTATACAAGCATGTATAAACTAAAACCCGATGGGTCTTTTTTTGATTTATTTTTTAGGTTAATATTCTTCATCATTGGGTTGTTTGGCTATACCATTAGCTTCTATAAAATTCTTAAATCCATAATATAAAATGTCTAATCCATCATTCAAGGCGTTCACTGCGCTCTCTGGGACGCGCTTGCAGCTAGCGTAGGGTGTGCAAAATGACTTATCTTGCACACCATTTTTCAAAATAATCGTTATTCGTTGGGCAAATAAACCCGTTTTGCCCACCCTACAAAACCTGGATTCTTCACTACGTTCAGAATGACGATGGTGCTTAGAAGTTTTTTATTCCCCTTTGCCGCGCCTTCGGCTTGAGCGGCAGATGGAAAGCGGCGAGGACTGTTTGAGCGAAGCGAGTTCCGCAGCCGCCCAGATGCGGCGCTAAGACCGAAGGATGAAGCGGCAGCGGGATGTGATTTTCTTTGATTACTTTCTTTTGCACAAACAAAAGAAAGTGATTAGACGTCGGGCTACCCCCGACAAGTTTCAAACTTCACAATTGCCCCTCTCCCCAACCCCTCTCCCGCCTGCAGGCGAGGGACTAAAAGCTGGATTCTTCGCAGCGCTCAGAATGACAGGTCAAAATGGATTCCCGTTTTCACGGGGATGACGAACTAAAAATACTTCTGACGTAATCTAAATCTTCTTGTGTATCTACACCGCTAGCAGGCGCATTTTCTGTGACTACTACGCCAATTTTATAGCCGTGATGCAACACGCGCAGCTGTTCCAAGCTCTCAATTTTTTCTAGCTCGGTCACTGCCAACTGTGCGTATTTTTTAAGAAAACCAACCCTATAAGCATAAATACCGATGTGACGGTGCGCTTGTAAGGCTTTTTTATGCACTTCGTCACGTGGGTAAGGTATAGGTGCGCGGCTAAAATATAGCGCATTGCCGTGGGTATCTATCACCACTTTGACAATATTGGGGTTTAAGAAGCTTTCTTCATCGTGTATGGCATGGCAAGCGGTGGCCATGACCGCATTTTTACTTTGTGCCAAATGCGCGGCCACTTGTTGTATTAGTTTTGGGTCTATCAGCGGCTCGTCACCTTGCACATTCACCACAATGTCGTCATCTACCCAGCCCAATTTTGTTGCCACTTCGGCGATTCTATCGGTGCCGCTAGCATGGTCAATGCGCGTCATTACGGCTTTAATATTATATACTTTTGCTGTTTCTAATATTTTTTCGAAGTCGGTGGCAATTACAATTTCACCCGCGCCACTTTTTTGTGCCTGCTCTGCAACTCTAACCACCATTGGCTTACCCGCAATATCAAGCAGGGGCTTGCCTGGTAGGCGCGTGCTGGCATAACGCGCAGGAATAACTACCTTAAATTGCATTGGCAAGACTCAAGCTTCAACTTTTTCATCTGGTGCTAATTTGCGTGCCTCATCTTCTAACATCACTGGGATTCCGTCACGAATGGGGTAAGCCAAACGCGCCGATTTTGAAATCAGCTCATTATTTTTTTTATCAAAAATAAGAGGCCCTTTGGTGACAGGACATACCAAAATTTGCAGTAGTTTTGAATCCATCATCATTCCTTTACTGTTGCTTATTTGTTCCATTCTTGCTTGTTCAACTCTTGCTTACTTAAGTCTAGCTTTTTTAATATAAGCGGCATCAAACCCGCATCAATATTAGCCTGCACCGGCAACACCCAATAATTCGGCTGGGCAAATTGTTTACATTTTACGGCATCTTTTTCAGTCATTATCAGTACATCACAATCAATATTAGCTAAATCTTGTGCGCTAAATGCATGATGGTCATCAAAACTCATACTGGCAAATGTTAAGCCTAAGCCACGTAAATGCTCAAAAAATCGGGCAGGCTTACCAATACCTGCCAGCGCTTTCACGCTTTTACGCTTAAAATCTGTTGCCTGGGCATTATTATTATTCATTAGATTATAGAACTGATCGCCAACTAATTGCATTTCAAATTGGTTATCGTTAGTTTTTTCGCCATTGCAGATGACTGCATCCACTGTATTTAAACGTGCTAAAGGCTCGCGCAAAGGCCCGGCGGGTAATAAACGTGGCTTGTAATTTCTTTGCTCTGGCTGCACCACAGCCAGCTCAATATCGCGTTTTAAAGCATAATGTTGCAGGCCGTCATCACTAATCAAAATATCAATCTCAGGATGCAATGTTAATAAATCGCGCGCCACTTGCACGCGATTTACGCCAACAAAGACCGGGCATGCGCTGCGGCTAGCAATTAATACGGGTTCATCTCCCACTAAGCTGGCTTGTGATTCGGCAGTGACAGCGGTGGGCAATTTAGCACTGCCGCCATAACCACGGCTGATGACTGCGGGCGTATAACCAGCGTTTCTAAGTTGCTCTACCAGCCACATGACGACAGGGGTTTTGCCGTTGCCACCTACATTGATATTACCCACCACAATCACCGGCACTGGCATGGTATACGATTTAAATAGGCCTAATTTGTAGGCCAAGCGCCTAAGTGCTACCACGCCTGCAAATAGCCAACTAAGCGGTACCAACAGCAAGTAATAAAGCGCATTGTGGCGGCGCCATGCAGTTTCAATCCATTCAATTAGCATACAAATTTAAGCATCAAATTCTTTTTGGTATAACTTGCTGTAAGCGCCGTTTTTTGCAATCAATTCTGCGTGGCTGCCAGATTCTACAATGGCACCTTGCTCCATCACCAAAATTCTATCGGCGTTTTCAATGGTGCTTAAGCGATGCGCAATAACAATGCTGGTGCGGTTTTGCATCAGCGTATCTAACGCGGCTTGCACATGTTGTTCAGATTCGGTATCCAGTGCGCTGGTGGCTTCATCCAATAATAGAATCGGCGCATTTTTTAAAATAGCCCGTGCAATGGCAATACGCTGGCGTTGCCCACCAGAAAGCCGCACACCTCTATCGCCAATTTCATTTTGCAGGCCTAAAGGCAGTTGCTGTATAAATTCCCAGGCGTGGGCAGCTTTGGCGGCTTCTATCACTTCTGCTTCACTGGCGCCACGCAGTGCGCCATAGGCAATGTTATTAAAAATAGTGTCGTTAAATAAAATAATATCTTGGCTAACCAGCGAGAACTGGCTGCGTAAATTTTTAAGTGCCAACGCACGAATATCCATGCCATCTAGCAAAATAATGCCTTGTTGCAACTCGTAAAAACGCGGTAATAAATTCACCAAACTGGTTTTACCACCGCCAGAACGCCCAACCAGCGCCACTTTCTCGCCAGGCTGTATAGTAAAACTTAAATTATCAATGGCTGGTTTTTTGGCATTGTCATAACGCACCGTTACATTTTTAAACTCAATTTCGCCTTTAGCGCGGCTAATTTGCTTATCGCCTTCATCTATTTCAGGGGCTGTATCTATCACATCAAACACGCTTTGTGCGGCAGCTAAGCCATTTTGAAAGTCTTCATTAGCCGCCGTAATATGTTTGATTGGTGCAATTAACATCAGCAATGCGCCAATAAACGCCGCAAATTCGCCCACGCTAAAACGCCCCAGCGCGTAATATACGACCAATGCCAATGCGACGGCAGCCAACACCTCTACCACCAAACCATTTAGGCCGCTGATGCGCGTTGTGCGCATTTCTAGCTGACGATTTTTACTGACCACATTAGAAAAACGCTCATTTTCGTAAGCTTGTGCACCAAATATTTTGACGATTCTTTGTCCAGATATGGCTTCTTCCGCCACTTTGGTCATTTCGCCCACGCCCTGCTGAACCCGTTGTGCGTTAGCGCGCAATTTTGGCGTCATTTTGCGCAAATACAAAGCCATCAATGGTGTTACTGCAGCAAATACCAAAGTAAGTCGCCAATCCAAATACAGCATGTAGCCTATTAAACCAATCAGCGTCAAAGTATCGCGCAGCACGTTTAAAGCCGCGCGCGAGCAAGCACTAGAAAGCCGCTCAGTATCGTAGGTGAGCTTAGAAACCATCACCGCGGTTTGGTTAGCGTCGTAAAAGCCTGCAGGCAGCAGCATCATTTTTTCAAACGCAGATTTTCTTAATGTTTCTACCACTTTGCGCGCAATTAGCCGCATGCTGTAAGTAGAAATATAGCCCGCTAAGGCGCGCAACGACATTAAGCCAAATAGCATCAAGGGCAACAAACTGAACGTATCTGCCGATTGTTTAACAAAACCGTCGTCAGTTACTTTTTTGATAAGCGCCAAAAAACCTGTGTTGCTGGCAGATAAGATGGCGGTGGCAAGAATGGTAGTTAAAAACAGTAGCTTGTGCGCCCACACATAGCGAAACAGCCGCAAATAGAGCATTTTTGCATTGGCAATATGCGGCCTGTAGTCTTTTTTACGTGAGGATTTCGACATCGGTTTATTGTCGAATAGTAAGTAAATAATGCGTGATGATTACTAACCTAGCAATTAATTACTTGGCGCTGTTTGGGTAGCAAAAGTAATGTGCGTGTAATCGGCTTGGCGCGCCGCTTCCATCACATTCACTACGCTTTGGTGGGTGGCTTTTGCATCGGCATTAATAACAATAGTTGGCTCTTTACCTGTGCCTGCCGCTTTGGTCAGCGCGCTGGCAATTTCGCTTATATCACTGCCGCCTACTTCGTTACCATTCACCATATAACGGCCGCCTGCATCTACCTCTACCGTAATCACTAATGGCTTATCGACAGGGCTACTGGCATCGGCGGTGGGTAAGTTAATTTGCAGCTCGCTGGTGCGCGAAAAAGTAGCGCTCACCACCAAAAAGATAATAATGACCAACAATACATCGATTAAAGGCACAAGATTCATCTCGAGCTCTTCGTGACGCCTACCGCGTTGAAAATTCATTATTTTCTCTCACCATGCAAAATCTCTACCAATTTAATTGCTTGCTGCTCCATATCCACCAACAAACCATCTACTTTACTGCGGAAATATCGGTAAGCAATCATGGCTGGCACCGCCACCACAATACCCGCCGCCGTGTTATACAGTGCCACAGAAATACCGCGCGCAAACTGTGCTACATCGTGACCGCTATTGGTGAACGAGCCAAACAACTCCACCATACCAATAACCGTGCCTAGCAAGCCCAATAAAGGCGCCACAGTGGCAATAGTGCCTAGCGTGGGTAGGTAACGATCTAACTTATGCGCGACGGCACGGCCAGTTTCCTCAATGGCTTCTTTGGTAACTTCGCGAGAGTTTTTGCTATTAGCCAAAGCGCTAGCAAATACTTGGCCCAATAGAGAATGATTTTCTAGCTTGCCTAGGGTTTCTTTCGTCACACCGCCTTGACCTAACCATTTTTGTACTTCTGGCAGCAAATTAGCAGGCGCAACGGTATCGGCACGCAGCGCCCAAAAACGCTCACCTATAATTGCCAAAGCAATAATAGATGCAATAATTAACGGCCAAATTGGCCAGCCCGCAGCCTGAATAATTTCCCACATAGCGTTTTAACTCCAGTATTATTAATTGATTACCTTACAACGCATAACTTTAGCTTGAGTGCGTATTTTGAGCAAGCATATGCGTGATTTTCATGCGGGTGATTTATCGATTAAGTATTTTACTGTATTGTATAGTATGCTTTTGTTAATTACTAAATTCCATCCAACTTTAATCATATGCCACTAATAACATCAATAAAATCATTATGTTTTGTTTTTTTTATCTTTCCCACTGTTCTTATCTCATCTGCAATTGCTGCCGAATTACCAATAGACCCTGCAGTTAAAGAAGTTAACATCGATGCATCGACATTTATGCGCGGTGATGCTGCGCCTAACTGGGTCGATAAACTAGACATCCCCAGCACACAAAAGCGTAATCCAGTTGTGATTAGGCTAGCAGATACCCAGTTTTACGCAGGCGCAATTAAGCAAGTGTATGTGAATCGCGTGATACAAATAAACGATAATGCAAGCTTAACTCAGGCAGGCCAAATTCCCATTTATTTTAACCCTGCTTATGAAAAGCTACACTTACATGCCGTGCGCATTTATCGTGGCAGCCAAGTGCTAGACCAAACGTCCAGCATTAATGTGCGGTTTTTACAACGCGAGCAAGCTTTAGAAAGTGGCGTTTATAGCGGCACCATTACCGCCATGTTGTTGGTTTCTGATTTGCGTGTGGGCGATAGCATACAGTATACGTATTCTACCGATGGCGCCAACCCTGTTTTTGGCAGCAAATTTAATGACATGGCTAGCTGGGATCAAGCTGACCCCGTTGAGTTACGGCGTGTGACTGTGAATTACCCAAGCAATCGCAACATTAACTGGCGCATGGTGGGCGACTTTCAAAGTGTGAACATTACGCCACAAATTAGCGTAACAAATGGCATTAAAAAACTACGTTTTGAAGCCAAAAATCTTAAAGGCATTGATTTTGAAGAATATACCCCTGCCTATTACAATCCGCTGCGTATATTACATTTTAGCGAATATAGTAGCTGGCAAGATGTCGCCAGTTGGGCCAATAGCTTGTTCCCCAAACCTGCAACGCTACCACCAGAACTGCAAAATTTGTTAGCGAACGCGCGCAAACTAGCCAATGATGAAGCACGCACCTTGTATTTATTGCAATGGGTACAATCTGAAATTAGATATTTTTCACTTTCGCTTGGTGAAAGCTCGCACCGGCCATATGCGCCTAGCGAAGTGGTTGCGCGTCGATTTGGTGATTGCAAAGATAAAACCTATTTATTGGTGACTTTGCTGCGTGAGCTGGACATTGAGGCGAACCCAGTGCTGCTATCGGCACAAACGCGTAAAATTTCGGATCAATATTTACCCGATCCAACTTTGTTTGATCACGCCATTGTGATGGCGAAAGTGAACAAGCAAAATTATTATTTAGATGGCACAAAACTACCGCAAACAGGCCAACTTAACTTAATTGAAACGGGCTTGGAAGGCGCAAATACGCTGGTTGTTAATAGTAAAACTACTGGTTTTAATGTGATTGTTCACCCGAATATAAAAGCATTAAGAACCGAAAAAATTGATGAGCATATCAGCTTAAAAACGCTGGATGGCGATGCAGCGTTGGTATCTACCTATACTTGGCATGGTTATTCTGCTGAATCGGCACGGGTGATTTTTGGGCAGCTTACGCCAGAGCAGCTTGATAAATATGCGCTTTCTCGTTACGAAAGGCGTTATCCCGACATAGTGCTAAGCAAGCCGCCGCAATTGCTAGATGATAAAAAGCAAAATGTTTACAGCATTGTGGCGCATTATACAGTGCCTAAAATAGCCACAGAATCTAGCGGAGATTGGGTGGTGCATTACAAACCCAGCATGTTAGAGGGTGTGCTGCAAGTACCCAACACACTGAAGCGTAATGCGCCAGTTGCCGTGCCCAATTATCCGTATCAAGGTGAATATACGCTTAATATGGATTGGCCAGAAAACGTTAGCGCCACCTTTGACCCGTTTACTGACCAAGTAGCTTCACCTTATTTTAAAACAGAATTTACGCATAATTTTCGTGGCAACCACCAAAAAATAGCCGTGCGCTTTACCACCTTGGCGGGCGAGGTTAAAGTGAACGATTTGCCGCAATTTGTAAAAGATATCAATAGCTTAGATAAGCTAATTTCTGGCTTGGTGATTGCCAACCACGCGTTTATTCAAACAGCCGAAAGCACGGTAAAAAAGAACTTAGCAGAAACACTTAAAGCCAAAGAACAAGAGCGCATTATTAAATATACTAGGGCAATCGATAGTGGAAAACTTTCTGGTGACGATTTAGCTAATGTGTATTGCGAGCGCGCTTTTGCTTTATCTAATATTGAGCAATGGGCTAAAGGCTTAACTGATGCTGAGGCTGCCATGAAAATTAGCCCAAATTTAGCCAATATCGTCGCTTGTCGTGGTGAGCTAGCATTGGCAAATAATCAATATGCACAGTCATTAAAAGATTTAAACGAAGCCTTAAGTTTGGGTGAAAATCCAAACGATATTTACCATATGCGTGGCAGGTTAAAATTTTATCAAGGTAAATTTGCAGCCGCTGCCGATGACTACGCCAAAATTGAGACCAGTGGCAACCAAAACACTTATGCAATGCTACGCCAAGTGATTATGCTGCAAAAAACCAAAGCGGCTATTCCTGATAAAATCAGCAAAATAGCACAAGAAAACTCGCTTGGCGATTGGCCAAAACCCGCACTGGCCATGCTGGCGGGACACATCACGCCAGAACAAGTGTTGGCTGAAATTGGTAAAAAATCGGGCGATGAAAAAGAACTCACTCTGGCCGAAGCGTGGTTTTATATTGGCGAATATTACCTAAACCATGGCAAACAAGATTTAGCCGTGAGCGCATTTAAAAAAACGCGCGAAAAAAATATTACCATGTATGAAGAACACTTAATGGCAGGCCACGAGCTTAAATTATTAGGCACAAAACCTTAAGGGTATTTATCCTGCCAGTAGTGCGGCTGGCTTTGACGCAGGGCTTTTATATTAAGAGAGTTTGCGCGCGTAAAATCTAGCGTTAATGCGCCTTGATAATCTGACCGATAAGTAAACGCGCCGCTTTCCTCATAACGCTTTTCAATCAATGGTTTAGGGTGTTTAAATCGGTTCAAATAGCCCACCGTAAAAACAATATGCTTAGCTGCCACGGCTTGCACGAAATCTACAGTGGATGAAGTTTTACTGCCATGATGTGGGGCGATTAATACATCACTTTTTAATTTGGATATGGCACGAGGGGAAATAGCATCGCCAGCAGCCGCTCTGCTATTGGCTTCCAGAGCATCGTCATCGATAACATTGTTTTCAACATCATTTAACAGTGCATTTTCGGCTTCTTTTTCAATATCCCCTGTTAGTAATGCACTGCCAAATTGGCTAGTGATTTTTACAACGCAACTTTTATTGTTATCGGTTAAATTTGCCTGTTGGTAAGCGGCTAACTTAGGGTAAAGCACTTCAAATGTTACGCCGTCCCACCGCCAGCGCTGGCCAGCAAAACACTTAATTGATTTTTTAGCAGCATTTATCTCTGTCGTATCGAACGAGCTAGCCAACCAAGTAGCGGGTATTTGAGCCAGCACCGATGCTGCGCCACCGCTGTGATCGCTATCGTTATGGCTAACCATAAAACCATCGAGTTTTTTTACACCTTCGCCGCGTAAAAATGGCACCACAATACGTCCGCCAGCGTCTGATTGTGCCGAAAAACTCGGCCCCGCATCATATAAGAACGTGTGATTTGCAGTTTTAATCACCACACTTAAGCCTTGGCCAACATCTAGTACTATGGCCTGCATTTCGCCCTGCGCCAGCTTTGCAGGCTGCACAAAAAATAGCGGTAACAATAAAATAATGCCCAGCCAACGCTGTGGAAATCCACGTGGTAATAGTAGCCAAAACACGCCTAATATGGCTAATAACAATGCCCACATTGGCGGCGCCGCTTGCTGCCAAGTGGGTAAGCTTGATAACCAAACCAAGCCCAGCATGCATAGCTGTAAAATAAAATGCGCCGCATGCAAAATAAAATCAATCGGCATAAGACTGCCTAAAATAGCCAGCGGCACTACTAAAAAGCTAATCACAGGTATTGCAAACGCGTTGGCAATGGGCGAAACAATAGACACTTGCCCAAACATGACAATGAGTAAAGGCAGCAAGCCTAGCGTAATTGCCCATTGTGTATGCAATGCAGTTTTAAGCGCTGATAATGGGTTTAGCCGGCCAACCGTGGCATAGGCAATTAGCGCTACCGCGCCAAATGATAACCAAAAACCAGGCGCGATAACTGCCCACGGGTCAATTATTACCACCACTAAAACAGCCATGGCCAGCGCACGCGAAATGCTCAAATTTTTGCCCCACAATAAAGCTAACGCAAATACCAGCAGCATATAAAGCGTGCGTTGTGTGGGCACCGACATGCCCGCCAGCAGCGCATACAAAATAGCTACAACCAAGCCTGCTAACGTCGCTGCTATACGCGTCGGCATGCGCATGACTAAACGTGGGATTCGCCGCCATACAAAGCTGAAAATTGCAAACGCCAACCCCGCCAGCATGGTGATGTGTAAACCAGAAATACTGACTAAATGGTTAATGCCTGTGCGTAAAAATATAGTCCAATTATCGGCAGAAATTTGACTATCGTCGCCCACTACCAAAGCGCGAATCACACCTGCATATGGCTTATTGCTTAAAGTTTGTGAAATATTATTGCCAATTTTTTCGCGCAAATTTTCTACCATATAACTTGGCCGCCACACAAAATTGGCCAGTTTTTTATAACCACTTTTGCTGTGTATGCTACCCGTGGCACGCATATTTTCTGCCAATGCCCACGCTTCAAAATCAAAGCCATGCGGGTTGTAAGTGCTGTGCGGGCGCTTTAAACGTACGGTAAATTGCCAGCGCTGGCCTGCGTGAAAGAAGTTAGATAAGCTGGGCGCGTTTTCTGGTTTTGCAGAACCAATATCGCGATAAAAATTAAGCGATATATGCTTGGGTGTTTTGGCTTGCGGCGTCACAATTTTTTCAACATCAAACTTAAAGCGCTCGCCGCGCTCGGTCACTTCTGGCAAGCTTGCCACTACGCCGATAATGGTAATACTTTTTTGTTGCCAATCTATGGGTAGCTCGTCGCTTAGGCGAATCGCCGCGAAGTTAGCTGAGTATATAAAACCCAGCAAGCTTGCACAGGCAAACTTGCACAGATTTTTTAAGGTTTTTTGCTGAAGTTTTTGAACTAAGAAAAAAATAACGCCCAACGTAGGCACTAGCATCCATGCGGCCTGCAGGCCGATAGCAAAAAATGGTAAAACGGCTTGTTGTTGCAATAACCATGCGCCAAAAACAAAACCAAGCGCGGTTAATATCATTTTGCTATTTTAACTTTAGGCGGTAAATTGCGTCAGCTTGCCATCTTCTAGCCGATATTGGCGCTGCATTTTGGCGGCCAAAGCTAAATCATGCGTCACTACCACCAAGCTGGTATTTTGTGCACGATTAATTTCTAGCAGCAAGTCAAATACTTGGTTGGCAGTGACGCGGTCAAGATTACCAGTCGGCTCATCAGCCAATATGCAAGCGGGTTGCGTCACCAATGCGCGGGCCAATGCAGCACGTTGCCGTTCGCCGCCAGAAAGTTCGCCTGGCATATGTTCTAAGCGATGCGTTAAGCCAACTTTTCTAAGCATTTCGGTGGCTAAAGTTAGCGCTTGCTCTCTCGGTAAGCGCCGAATTAACAAGGGCATTGCCACATTTTCTATGGCAGTAAATTCTGGCAATAAATGATGAAATTGATAGACAAAACCGAGCGATTTGTTTCTAAGCGCGCCTTTTTGTGACTCGCTTAATTGATTTAAATCTTTACCCATCAACGCAGCAGAGCCGCCGCTTGGCGCATCTAAGCCGCCCAACAAATGTAATAAAGTACTTTTGCCCGAACCAGAAACACCGACGATGGCAATTTGTTCGCCTTGTTGAATAGTCAAATCAATGCCATTAAGCACTGCTACGTCTAGCCCTGTATAGGTTTTAGTTAAATTTTGACAGCTAATAATGTTACTCATAATCACATCTCAAAAGATGATAAGTTTGAGATGCAGTACGAGGCGCATGGAGCGCAGAAGCTGAAATCGTACGCGGTTGTACATTGAAGCTATGAGCACTTAAATTAAATATCTCAGGCAACGAAGTCAATGCGCTCAAAATTATCATTTTATTCATAACGCAGCGCCTCGGCAGGGTTTAGGGTCGAAGCTTTATAGCTTGGGTATAGCGTGGCCAGCAAACTTAAAATAAACGACATCATCACAATAGTAATAACATCGTTCCAATCTAATTTAGACGGTAAATCACTAATGTAATAGACATCTTTAGCCAAAAATTGCACTTTAAATAGGTGTTCGATAAACGGGATAATGGTGTCAATATTAAGGGCAATAATAATGCCAAATACCGCACCGATTAAGGTGCCGATAATGCCGATGAGCGCGCCTTGCACCATAAAAATGCCCATAATGCTACGCGGGCTGGCGCCAAAAGTGCGCATGATGGCAATATCGGCGCGCTTGTCAGTGACTGCCATAACAAGTGTGGAAACAATATTAAACGCGGCCACGGCGACTATCAGCGTGAGGATTATAAACATGACTTTCTTCTCTAACTGCACGGCTTTAAAAAAGTTAGCATGTTGCTGTGTCCAATCCGTTACATAATAAGCGCCGCTGGGGTTTAGCTTAAGTGATAATTGGCTAGCAATTAAAGGTGCATCAAATAAATCGTTTAGCTTTAAGCGTAAGCCAGAAATATTTTCACCCATGCGATACAGCTTGGCGGCGTCATCCATGTGAATTAGCGCCAGGCCTGCATCGTATTCATACATGCCAATTTGAAACAAGCCCACCACGCGAAATTGCTTAATACGCGGTACCACGCCTGTCGGCGTAAATTGGCCTTGTGGCGCCATTAATACGACTTTTTCGCCAATGCCCACACCTAACAACTGCGCTAAATCGGTACCAAGTACAATACCAAATTCGCCTGCGCGCAAATCGGCCAATTTGCCGGCTTTCATATTCTTGCCTAAATCGGCCACTTTATCTTCATAACCTGGCAATACACCGCGCACCAACACACCCTGCACCGCTTGGCCATAACTTAACATACCTTGCGCCATCACATAAGGCGCGCTGGCAATCACTTCTGGCTGATTTTTAACTTGTGCAGCCAAACTTGGCCAATCGCCCAATTGATTATTGGCGCCGGTAATTTCCAAGTGCGAGGCTACGCCTAAAATGCGTGTGCGCAGCTCGGCCTGAAAACCATTCATCACCGAAAGCACCACAATTAACGCAGCAACGCCCAGCGCAATGCCTATCATGCTGGTGAGCGAGATAAATGAAATGAAATGATTTTTGCGCTTGGCACGCGTATAGCGCAAGCCAATAAATAGCTCGTAGGGCAGTTTGTTAAGTAAAGATATAAATACAGACATAGTTACAATCTTAGCAGTTTTAGGCCGCTAAGATTCTATCTAAATTGAAATCGTATTGAAAATTATCACTTTTAAAACTAGGCTGGCATGGCCACCCGCACCCATTCGCGCTGTTTTATTAGCGGAACACCCATTTCAACAATTTGGTCACCACCACTTGCCTTAATAATGACTTTATTGCCACGTTTGTATTCACTTCTGGGTATAATAAGCGAGCTTGTTTTTGCTTGTTGGTTATTTAGCCTGTTAATTAATAAGCCCGCAAATGTGTTTGTTTCAGCCGTATCTTTTTCACCATCATCCACATAATAACCGGTTAGCACTTCAGACATTTCTTGATCATGCTGATCAAAACGACCAATTTTAACCGATGTACCATGCGTGCCAAGCACCTCTAAGCCAGCACGATAATTGCCATTGGCTTGTTTGCGCACACTTTTAATTTCGGCAATCACATACACTTGCTTATTTTCTGGCGTGTTGTAGGCAATCAGCCTGCCCGCCTCTATCCAGCTACTAAAGGTTTTGCCTAGCTCTACGCCTATGCCCCTGGCGCTTTCATCTACTAGCCACCAGTTTTCGTTGCCGGCATCTTTTTTATTGGCTTGGTACACATTTGGCGCTTGATCTTTATGGCGGTAGTTAGCCAACTTCATTTCAAAAGCAAAATTATCTTTTTCTTGCGGTTTCTCAAACAAACCTGCATTGGCCGCACCCAATAAATTACAAATATTGTTTAAGCCATAGGTTACATGAATCAACTTGTTTTTCTTTACGCGCGCTTCTTTTCTACGTTGGCGCTCGTAGCCTTCTGCGCACCAATCTACACGCAACTTTTTAAATAACTTTACTAACACATCTGTCGAGGCCATTTTTTGCAAGCCAAACTCAGCCATAGCCTTGTCGGTATCTGCGGCGCACAGATAAGCCTCAATCAAATCGACCAAGCGCGTCACGCGCCAAAAACGATAATCAGCAAATTTTTCTACTGCACGTATACGCTCTGGACCTTTATCATCATCTAAATTGATAAAAAAGTGATGTTTATCGCGCTTAAATTTATTGGCTAAAATTGGGTTGGTAGACCATACTTTTAACACTTGCTCGGCAATTTGAATTTGCAAGCGGCCATAATTGCCTTTGTGCAAAGTGCCCAGCATAAAACCTTGTTTAAGAATGCTTGCTAGGCTGGTTTCTTTTTTCTGATGTTCGTATAAAAATAAATTTGTATTCAAAAATGACAAATTTTCAGCACATTTGATGACTTTACAAACATGACTCCAGGCACCTTCGGGCGCAGGTTGGTCATCAAAATAGCGCCATTTGTTCATGGCAAAGGTAGCGTTTAAGCTGCGCGCTAAGGCTAAGTTTATTTTTTCATTGCTTAATACAATTTTATTTTGCGATTCGTAAAATGCCAAAAATTGGGTATAAGCAATATAAAGCTGGCGCTGATAATCATACACAGCACGATACATGTTTTCTTGCGATTCTTTGTGTAATTTGATTAAATTCAAATACTTATGCGTAATTTTTTTTGCTTCTTGATAAGTTTTTTGGTCTATTTCAAGCAAAATATCTAATTGGCTTTTAAGGCTTGCGCTTACATCAAACCTTATCTTAGCAATGCGCGTGGTGGTTTCTTTCAGCGCATCCAGCTCATCCATATCGGTTAAAGTATCCATCCATTCAAGATTTTTTTGCACCGCTTGCTGATGAATTGCAGTTTGTATTTTTTGTATTACGACAGCTAACATGTTGGGCACCTGTTCAATTTCAAGTTAATCACAAAGTTGTATTTGCAATCGGCGTGCCAACTTTTTTGTAAGCTGCCCAGCCTTGTTTGCACAGCACTTTGAATGAATGCTGTTAAAATAAGTGTATGTTTACAGGAATTATTCAGGCCATCGGTCATATTGATAGCATCACGCTGCTGGGTGATGACGTTAAGCTTTCGATTATGGCACAAGATTTAGACTTGAGCGATGTGCAGTTGGGCGACAGTATTGCTGTGAATGGTGTGTGCTTAACCGCTGCAGATCTTAATAACACGCATTTTGAGGTGCATGTTTCTAAAGAAACACTTAGTGTAAGTGTTGGCTTAAATAGCAAGCAAGCGGTGAATTTAGAGAAAGCCTTGCGCCTAAGCGACAGGCTGGGCGGTCATTTGGTCAGCGGGCATGTCGACGGTGTGGGAACTGTGACACAGTTTGAGCAAGTTAATCAAGAAAGTAAAGATATGTGTTGGCTGCTGGCGATACGTGCACCGCATGCTATTAGTAAATACATCGCCAAAAAAGGCTCGATTTGCGTCAATGGCGTTAGCCTGACGGTGAATACAATAGAAAACGATTTATTCACTATGAATATTATTCCGCACACGCTAGAAAACACCACCTTTCAACATTTAAAATCAGGTAGCCAGGTCAATTTAGAAATAGACCAAATTGCCCGCTATGTAGAGCGCATGACCGAATGGGCGCAAGCAGAAAGTAATCATGCCACTTAAATCAATTAGCCCAATTACCGACATTATTGCTGACATGAAAGCGGGCAAAATGGTGATTTTGGTAGATGACGAAAATCGCGAAAATGAAGGCGATTTTGTCATCGCCGCCGAGTTTGCCACTGCCGAACATATTAACTTTATGGCCAAACACGGCCGCGGCTTGATTTGCTTAACCTTAACTGAGGCGCGTTGCAAACAGCTGAGCTTGCCGCCGATGGTGATTAAAAATGGTACGCGCTTAGGTACTAATTTTACCGTTTCAATTGAGGCTGCAAGCGGCGTGACTACTGGCATCTCGGCCAAAGATCGCGCAAAGACAATTCAAGCGGCGATCGAAAAAAATGCCAGCAGCAAAAGCATTGTTAGCCCTGGCCATATTTTTCCGCTTGCTGCACTTAATGGTGGCGTATTGGTACGCGCAGGGCATACTGAGGCTGGTAGCGACTTGGCGGCACTGGCAGGCTGCGAAGCCGCCAGTGTTATTTGCGAGATTTTAAAAGATGATGGCGAAATGGCGCGACTGCCCGATTTAGTTACCATCGCTGAACTACACCAAATAAAAATTGGTACCATTGCTGATTTAATTCACTATAGAAGCGAAACCGAAAAACTGATTGAACGCGCTGCAGAGCGCACCATCACTACGCCATACGGTGAACTACGTTTGGTGGCGTATAGCGATAAAATTGCCAAAGAAACACATCTTGCACTGATTAAAGGCACGCCAAATGCCGATGAAGAAACGCTGGTGCGCGTGCATGAGCCTTTGTCGGTGTTTGATTTGCTCGATAGCAGCAGCAAAACCCATAGTTGGAATTTAATTGATGCTCTGAAAGCCATATCCCATGCGCCTTCTGGCGTGATTGTTTTATTACATCACAGTGAATCTGCCGATGATTTAGTGGCGCGTATACAAGGTGCAGACGAGCCGATTCGCTACAACCAAGAACTGCGCACTTATGGCATTGGCTCGCAAATTTTGCTTGATTGCGGCGTGCGTAAAATGCGCTTAATGGCCACGCCACGTAAAATGCCCAGCATGATGGGGTTTGGGCTAGAAGTGACGGGCTATTTAGAGGCGCAAAAAACTGTGTTAAAATCTTAACTATTGAATAATATGAATCTTACAGGCCAGTTTCTCATCGCGATGCCCGCCATGCTAGACCCCTGTTTTTCTAAAACCGTCACTTATATCTGTACCCACAACGCCGATGGCGCCATGGGCATCACCATTAATCGTCATGCGGACATCAGCATTCGCGATTTACTTAAACAAATGAAACTAGAAACCGCCTCTGCGCCACTGCTGCGCAAAAGCGTGCACTATGGCGGCCCAGTGCAAATCGATCGTGGCTTTATTTTGCATGAGCCTCATCTAGAATACGATTCCACCGTGTTAGTGAATGACGCCATTGCGATGACCACTTCTAAAGATATTTTGGCAGCCAGTGCAGAAGGAAAAGGCCCACAAAACTTGCTGATTGCCTTAGGTTATGCGGGTTGGACAGCGGGTCAGCTAGAACAAGAAGTGCTACAAAACGCTTGGTTAAGCCTAGAAACTGCTGATACACAACAGATTCATAAGCTGATTTTTAGCATGGATAATCAAGATAAATTTGACTATGCCATGGGCTTAATGGGCCTTAATTTGGCCAATTTATCGCACAGTGCGGGGCATGCATAATGGCAGACAATATGAGTCTCAACCAAAGTCACCTGCCCATTTTACAGCGCAAATACCCTGATATTATTGGCACCGTAATGGCGTTTGATTTCGGTGAAAAGCGTATTGGTGTGGCCACTGGCGAAACTATACTGAAAACTGCACATGCGCTTACAACTATTTCAGCAGAACAAAATGAAATGAAGTTTAAGCAAATTGGCTTGCTCATTACCGAGTGGCGACCTAGCTTGCTAATAGTAGGCTTACCTATGCATATGGATGGAGAAGCCCATCTTATGACACAGCTAGCCAAAAAATTTGCACAGCGGCTTGAAGGCCGCTTTAATTTACCCGTTGTGATGGTGGACGAGCGCTTAAGCTCGAATGAGGCTGCGCAAACCTTAACCGAAGCAGGTGTTAAAGGTAGCAAGCAAAAAGCAATACTAGATGCAGTAGCCGCACAAAGCATATTACAATCTTATTTTGATCAGCTACCCAACAATTAAACTTATGCAATTGCCAAACCCTGAAACCTTACTTGCCGAAATTACCGCTAAAGTTGCCGCGCAGCTAAAAATGAATGGTGCGCCCAACGCCGCGCTGGTGGGCATTCATAGTGGTGGCGTATGGTTGATGCAGCGTATTTTGCAAACGCTGAATTCAGACATTCCTTTTGGCACTTTAGATGCTGCGCTCTACCGTGATGATTACGCCGCCCGTGGTTTAAAAACTGACCCAAAACCATCCGATATTGCATTTGACGTGACTGATAAACACATTATTTTAATCGACGATATTTTTTATACTGGCCGCACCACACGTGCTGCCATGAATGAGCTGTTTGATTATGGCCGCCCTGCCAGCATTACATTGGCAGTGCTGATTAATCGCGGCGGTGCGCAATTGCCAATTACGCCGAATATTGTCGGTGCTGAAATCTTGCTGCAAGTTAATCAAAACTTGCAGCTGTCGCAAGATACAAAAGGTAAGTTACATTTAGAGGTAGAACAGAATAATGCTTAACCCGCAACTTGATGCAGAAGGCAAATTAAAACATCTGCTGACCATTGAAGGTTTGCCAAAACGTATTTTGAATCAGATACTAGATACTGCTGAGACCTTTGTCGGCGTGGCCGAGCGCGACATTAAAAAAGTGCCGCTATTGCGCGGAAAAACTGTCTGTAATATCTTTTTCGAAAACAGCACGCGCACACGCACCACCTTTGAAATTGCCGCCAAACGCTTATCTGCCGATGTGATTAATCTCAACGTTGGCACATCATCTCAATCTAAAGGCGAGACCATTTTAGACACGGTGGATAACTTGATTGCCATGCATGCTGATATGTTTGTAGTGCGCCATGCGCAAAGTGGTGCGGCGCATTTTATTGCGCAACATGTGCCTGATGGCATTAGTGTCATCAACGCGGGCGATGGCCGCCACGCACACCCAACGCAAGGTTTATTGGATGTATTCACGGTGCGCCGTTATAAGCCAGACATGCACAATTTGCGTGTGGCCGTAGTGGGCGATGTATTGCATTCACGTGTTGCGCGCAGCGAGATTCATGCGCTGACTACACTTGGCGTGCCAGAAGTGCGCGTGATAGCGCCCAAAACCTTGCTGCCAGCAGATGTGGAAAAGCTTGGCGTACAAGTGTTTCACGACCTAAAAGCTGGGCTAAAAGATGTGGATGTGGTGATGATGTTGCGCCTGCAAAACGAGCGCATGACGGGTGCCATGCTGCCCAGCGCGCAAGAATATTTTAAAACGTTTGGCTTAACGCAAGATATGCTCAACCATGCCAAACCCGATGCCATTGTGATGCACCCGGGCCCGATGAATCGCGGTGTAGAGATTGATTCTAGCGTGGCGGATGGCAAGCAATCGGTGATTCTACCGCAAGTGACTTACGGTATTGCGGTGCGCATGGCGGTAATGGCGATTCTTGGTGGTGGTAATAGTGGTGGGAGCGCAGGATGAAAATTCACATCAAAAATGGGCATGTGATTGACCCAAAAAATAATATCGATACAAAAGTTGATGTGTTTATTGCCGCTGGCAAAATTGCAGGTATAGGTAGCGCACCAGATGGCTTTGTTGCCAACCATACCATCGACGCCGCAGGATTGATGGTAACGCCTGGCTTTGTCGATTTATCGGCCAGATTACGCGAGCCAGGATCGGATTATAAAGCCACGCTAAAAAGTGAACTGCAAGCGGCTATTGCAGGCGGTGTGACTAGCCTGGTCTGCCCACCAGACACAAGCCCTGTACTAGACGAGCCTGGGCTGGTAGAAATGCTAAAACATCGTGCCAAGTTACTTAATTTGGCGCATGTTTACCCATTGGGCGCACTCACCAGAAACCTAGAAGGCAAGTTGCTAACTGAAATGCATGCCCTGACTAATGCGGGTTGCGTAGGCTTTAGCCAAGCCGATAACGCCATGACCGACACCTTGGTGTTGTGGCGCGCTTTTGAATATGCAGCAACCTTTAAATATACAATTTTCTTGCGCGCAGAGGATTACTACCTTGGCTTAAACGGCGTGGCGCACGATGGCGAAATAGCCAGTCGATTGGGCTTAAAAGGTATTCCTGAAGCGGCAGAAAGCTTAGCCATTACAACAATTTTACGTATTGCACAGCAAACCAATACGCGTATTCACTTGTGCAGAATCTCCACCGCCGAAGGGGTTGATTTGATACGCCAAGCCAAGAAAAATGGTATAGCTGTCACCGCCGATGTAAGCGCACAACATTGCCATTTAACCGAGATGGATATTGGCTATTTTAATGCGCATGCCAATTTGAAGCCGCCATTACGCGGCACGCGCGATAAAAGTGCATTGTGCTTAGGCTTAAAAGACGGCACCATTGATGCCATTTGCAGCGACCACACGCCAGTGAATGATGATGCCAAATTGCTGCCATTTGCAGAGGCGGAAGCTGGCGCCACTGGTTTAGAGTTGCTGTTGCCACTAACGCTTAAATGGGCAACAGATAATAAAGCCAGCATGCGTGACGCCATAGCAAAAATTACCAGCCAGTCAGCCAGCATTTTAAACATTGCGGCGGGTGATTTAAGCATTAATGCCAATGCCGATATTGCTATTTTTAACCCACATACCGAATGGCATGTACAAGCTAGCCAGCTGAAAAGCCAAGGAAAGAATACGCCGTTTTTAGGCCATACACTACTTGGCCAAGTGCAATATACCCTGTTAAACGGCCAAGTTTGTTACCAAAACCACTCTGCTTAACTGCGTAAAAACATAGTAATTTACATTTCAGCGCGTATTTTATAAGTATTTAGTGCGCTAATGACTTGACGTTTATGCAAAAGGCGCAGATAGTTTGTTTTCACGTTGTGAATAATTTTAAGTGAACAAAATTTAATTTTAGTATTTAATTTAACAATTAAATCATTTTATTGGGAGTAAAAATGAGTACATTAATGAGCTGGTTAGGTTGTCATTGGTTTCCGCTATTATTAGGCGCTTTAGCGGGTTGGTTGTTAAACAAATGGTTATGCAAATGTACAGCAACGCCCGCTGTTATTCATCACACAGCAGCACCCGCACCAGTTACAGTTGCGCCTATAAAAGCCGCTGAAGTGCCTGTAGCTAAAGCAGCACCTGCAGCGCCTGTAATTGATTTAGCCGCAGCCAAAAAAGCTGGTTTTAGCATTAAAAATGCCAATGATTTAACCGTGGTTGAAGGCATTGGCCCAAAAATTAATGAGCTATTTAATAATGCGGGCATTAAAACTTTTGTACAACTTGCTGCTGCAACTGTGCCACAAATGCGTAAAATTTTAGATGATGGCGGTTCACGCTTCCGTATTGCCAACCCTGGCACTTGGGCACAACAAGGCGCATTAGCTGCCGAAAATAAATGGGAAGCGCTTAAAAAATTGCAAGATGAGCTTTCTGCCGGGCTAAAAAAGTAATTCATGAGAAATAATTCATAAAAAATAATTAAAGGTGATCAATATGAGTAACCAAAATTCAAGTTATAACTTTTGGACCTGGCTTGTTGCAATTTTATTGGCATTAATTTTATTGTGGGCGTTGTTTACAGGCCGTGGTACTGGTAGTTGTTGTTCCGCACCGGTAGCAGCGCCAATAGAAGAAGTCATGCCAGCAGCGCCAGTTGCAGCAGAAGCATTTGGTTTTAGCGCATCTTGCAACGACTTTACCAGCAATGGCGACGGCGCGGCTTATGCTTGGTTAAGCACGCCAGATACACTAAAAAGTATGTTGTGTGGTGGCGAAGGCCTAGCAGCAAAAGGAGACGGCAAAAACGTGGTGCTAACGGGGGTTGTTGATTCTGACGCCACCAAGCAAAAAATTGGTGCAGATGCAGCGGCTTATTTTGGTGCAGACGTGGCGATTGATAATCAAATTACAGTAAAAGCGGCAGAACCAGTGGCAATGGAAGCGCCACCAGCAGCTAAACTATATTTTGACACCGCTAAAACTGCATTACCTGGCGATGCTGATACGACACTAGCACCTGTTATCGCTTGGCTAAATGCGCATCCCGATGCTAAAGCGGTTGTTTCTGGCTTCCATGATCCGCGTGGCAACCAAAAACAAAATGAAGATTTAGCCTACAACCGTGCCAAAGCAGCACAGGCGGCATTAATTACTGCTGGCATTGATGTATTGCGTATTGAGTTAGTGAAACCAGAAGTTACTGATGGTGGAGGCGATTTAGCCGAAGCCAGGCGTGTAGAAGTTTCTGTTAAATAAGTCATTTGAAATATTCAGCATTAAATAAAAAAGCCGATGAGAAATCATCGGCTTTTTTATGGTGAATTTATATTAAAATTGACTTATTAATTATTTTGACGCTCTGCAAGCCGCATGGATATTGGCTTGCAGAGCATTAATTTTTACACACAAAGAAATTGTTTTAAAAAGTTGTTTAATTAAAGGCTTTTAAACCATGCCTAAATGCTCCAGCCCTGCAGACATATCTTTATCTTTTGCATCTTTGCCTTCCAGTTTAATTTTCAAGCGTATATCGTTGACAGAATCGGCATTGCGCAGCGCTTCTTCGTAACTAATGGCGCCCGCTTCGTGCAAATCAAATAGCGCTTGGTCAAACGTTTGCATGCCCAGCTCGCGTGAGCGACCAATAATTTCTTTAATCTCGTGCACATCACCTTTAAAAATTAAATCTGAAATCAATGGCGAGTTAATCATAATCTCAATGGCCGCAGCACGGCCTATGCCATCCGCTTTGGGAATTAAACGCTGCGAAATAAAGGCGCGCGTATTCAGTGATAAATCCATCAGCAATTGATGGCGACGTTCTTCTGGGAAGAAGTTAATAATGCGATCGAGCGCTTGGTTGGTGCTGTTGGCATGCAAAGTGGCCAAACATAAATGCCCCGTTTTGGCAAATGCCACCGCGTAATCCATGGTTTCACGATCGCGAATCTCACCAATCAAAATCACATCGGGCGCTTGGCGCAACGTATTTTTTAGCGCAATGCCCCAGCCATCCGTATCTACGCCCACTTCACGCTGCGTGATGATACAATTTTTGTGCTCGTGCACAAATTCTACTGGGTCTTCGATGGTAATAATATGGCCAGAACTATTTTCATTACGGTAGCCCACCATCGCGGCGAGTGAAGTTGATTTACCCGAGCCAGTACCACCGACAAAAATCACCAAGCCGCGTTTGGTCATGGCAATATCTTTTAGCACTTCTGGCAAGCCTAAATCTTCAAACTTGGGGATTTTAGTGGTAATGGTACGAAACACCATGCCTACAGAACCGCGCTGAATAAACGCATTCACCCGAAACCGTGCCACGCCAGGCAAACCAATGGCAAAATTACATTCATTAGTGGCGTCAAATTCTGCGGTTTGTTTATCGTTCATCACCGAGCGCGAAATTTCGCGCGCTTGTTGCGCCGATAATACTTGCGAGCTAATTGGCGTCATTTTGCCATCAATTTTCATGGCAGGCGGAAAACCAGCAGTAATGAACATATCCGAGGCTTTTTTGCCCAGCATTAATCGCAGTAAATCAAATACAAACTTTTCGGCTTGACCTTTTTCCATCACATAATCCTAACAAGTTATTCTAATAATCATTATTAAGCATGCCCTGCAATCCAGTATCCATGAGGCCTGCAGGCAATACCTTTAAAAATAATATTAACCAATAATCGAATCTTTATTGGCAGCCTTACCACGCGCTTCTTGCGCAGAAATAATATTACGGCGCACCAAATCTTGCAAATTTTGATCCAACGTTTGCATACCCACATTTTGTCCAGTTTGTATCGCCGAGTACATTTGTGCCACTTTATTTTCGCGAATTAAGTTACGAATGGCTGGCGTACCTATCATAATTTCGTGCGCAGCGACGCGGCCTTGCTCATCTTTGGTTTTGCATAACGTTTGCGAAATTACTGCACGTAACGATTCTGATAACATCGAACGCACCATTTCTTTTTCGGCAGCGGGAAAAACGTCGACAATCCTATCCACCGTTTTGGCGGCCGAGCTAGTATGCAATGTGCCAAACACCAAATGGCCTGTTTCAGCGGCTGATAGTGCCAATCTAATCGTTTCCAAATCGCGCATCTCGCCCACCAAAATAACGTCTGGGTCTTCACGCAGTGCGCTTCTTAGCGCGTTTTGAAATGACAGCGTGTGGGGGCCAACTTCACGTTGATTAATTAAACATTTTTTAGATTGATGCACAAATTCAATCGGATCTTCTACCGTTAAAATGTGACCCATTTCGTTTTCATTGACGTAATCGACCATCGCCGCCAATGTGGTCGATTTACCCGAACCTGTTGGCCCTGTGACTAGCACAATGCCGCGCGGTGTTTCGGCAATTTCTTTAAAAATGGGCGGGCAATTTAACTGCTCCAGCGTTAAAATTTTAGATGGGATAGTACGAAAAACTGCGCCAGAGCCACGATTATGGTTAAACGCATTCACGCGAAAGCGCGCTAAGTTGGGAATCTCAAACGAGAAATCGCATTCCAGCGTTTCCTCGTACACTTTGCGTTGGCCATCGTTCATAATGTCGTACACCATATCGTGCACTTGCGTGTGATCCATCGATGGCACATTTATTTTGCGCACATCGCCATGCACGCGAATCATCGGCGGCAAGCCTGCTGAAAGGTGTAAATCGGATGCTTTGTTCTTAACTGAAAACGCGAGTAAATCTGAAATATCCACGAGCAGCTCCTGCTATAATTGATTATGTTAATAAACTACTTAAAGTGTATTGTTTAGATAATTGAATTATGGTCACAATTGTTGATTCCTTGCAAGCAATTCACGCAACTATTACGGCTGCAAAATTATCTGCACAACGGTCAGACGATGTGCAATTGCTGGCAGTGAGCAAAGCGCAACCTGCGGACAAGCTGCGCGCGGCTTATTTGGCTGGGCAAACCATGTTCGGCGAGAACTATGTGCAAGAGGCCATCAACAAACAAGCCGAATTGCAAGATTGCAACATAGAGTGGCATTTTATTGGCCCGATTCAAAGCAATAAAACCGCTTTAATCGCGCAACATTTTGCATGGGTACATTCGGTAGATAGGCTAAAAATTGCACAGCGCTTAAACGATGCACGACCAAGCAATATGCCGCCTTTAAATGTGTGCATTCAAATTAACAGTAGTGATGAAGGCTCTAAGAGTGGCGTGGATATTGGCTTGCAGAGCATGCTTGCGAAAGCGATTTCTAGCATGCCGAATCTAAAATTGCGCGGCGTGATGTCGATTCCTGCGCCCACAAAAGACCTTGCAAAACAACGCGCACAATTTAAAATAGTGGCTGCTGCGTTTAAAATGCTACAGCAACAAGGTTTTGAATTAGACACGCTTTCTATTGGCATGTCGGATGATTATGTGGCGGCCATACAAGAAGGTGCTACTATCGTGCGCATTGGGTCAGCACTTTTTGGTTTGCGAGCTGCGAAAATTGAAAATGAGAATGAATTAATGAAACTGGGGTTAAATTGAAATTAGGCTTTATTGGTGGCGGCAACATGGCGCAGGCGTTAATCACTGGTTTAAAAAACCAGCATGGTTTACATCAGCATGGTTTAAATCAAAAAATTGCCATGCAAGATATTACCGTAATTGAGCTAGATGCCAATAAGCGCGCTGATCTTAGCCATTTAGGCGTTAACGCAACAGATGCATTAACCAGTATAAAATTTTGCGACGTGATTGTGTTGGCGATTAAGCCACAGCAATTGCCAGCTATGGCTAAAGCGCTCGCAACATTACTTAGCAATCAGCTAGTTATCTCAATCGCGGCGGGCATTCGTTTGGCTGATTTATCACGCTGGCTGGGCAATTACTCTGCAATTGTTCGCGCCATGCCCAATACCCCAGCGCAAATACAAGCTGGCGTTACTGGTTTAGTGGCTATGCCTGGTGTTAGTAAAGCACAAATAACGCTAGCCGACCAAGTGCTCAGCGCGGCTGGCAGCACGCTTTGGCTAGATTCAGAAGATAAGCTAGATGCTGTTACCGCAATTTCTGGCAGTGGCCCTGCTTACGTGTTTTATTTGATAGAGGCGTTGCAGGCCGCTGCACTAGAGCTGGGTTTAAATGCTGAACAAGCCAAGCAATTAAGCTTAGCCACTTTTAAAGGCGCCAGCTTATTGGCCGATGCAAGCGAAACGCCCATCGCCACACTGCGCGAGCAAGTAACATCGAAAGGTGGCACCACAGAGCAAGGTTTGTTGAGTTTGCAGCAATCGCAAGTACAGCAGGCCATTGTTTTGGCTGCAAAAAAAGCTTGCGAGCGCGCAAAAACGCTAGGCGATGAGCTAGGCAAAGATTAAAGGAACCATGTTAAATGTTATCTAGTGCACTACATTTTTTACTGACTACTGTTTTTAACCTGCTAACTTTGTTGTTTTTGTTGCGTTTTTTTCTACAATTATTTAAAGCGCCTTTTAATAACCCGCTTACCTATATGGTGGTTTCACTGACTGATTTTGCCGTAAAACCAGCACGCAAAATAATACCCAGTTGGGGAAAAATCGATTTATCCACTTTATTTTTAGCGTTGCTTACACAGCTTATTTTGCAGTTTAGCTTATTGTTATTGCGTGATATTCCTATTAGCTTGGTGGGCAACGCCATTTGGGTAAGCCTAATAGGCACCAGCCTACTGGGCGTGTTTCGCACCGCATTAGATGTATTTTTTTATGCCATTTTATTGCAAGTGATTTTAAGCTGGGTAAACCCGCACTCGCCCATTTCAGGCGTACTAAACAGCCTTACAAAACCTATTTTAGCGCCCATTCAACGCATACTGCCTGTGGCTGGTGGCATCGATTTCTCGCCCGTCGTCGCGCTTATTTTAATACAAATGCTGAATGTTTCTGTTGTAAGAACACTTCAACAACATCTGCTAAGCCTTTATTAAAGTTAACATATTCATTACAATGACGCTAATAATTAATACGCAAATAACGGTAACCATATGACAGCCACCAATGTGACTAATATCACCGATACTTTAGAATCTAAAGTTAACGAATATCAAACCTGGCGCGCCAATTTAATGCAGGTTATTAGCGATTATCGCGATTGGCTGGGCGCCAGCCAACATGCCGATGGCATGCAAGAATTACGCTTATACGACATTTTAGAAATGTTGAAACGCGATCAATTGGTGATGGCGTTTTTGGCAGAATTTTCACGCGGCAAAACCGAAACCATTAACGCGCTGTTTTTCTCCGATTTTAATCAGCGCTTGCTGCCTAGCGAGCCTGGCCGCACCACTATGTGCCCAACTGAGATTTTTTGGGATGCACGCGAAGAACCTTGTATCAAGTTATTACCGATTGGCACACGTTTAAGCGATGATACGTTAACCTACCTAAAAACAACGCCCAATGCCTGGACCAAGTTCCGCTTGAACATGGACGACCCCGAGCAAATGAAAGAAACATTGCGTAAGCTCATCGACCAAAAAGAGGTGACGCAAGGCGAGGCAGAAGAGCTAGGCCTATTTAACCCACATGATATCAGCATGGTGAATGAGTTAGAAACGCAAGGTCTGCTAAAAATACCAGTGTGGCGCCACGCCATTATTAATTACCCTCACCCACTTTTAAAAAGCGGCTTGGTGGTGCTAGATACGCCTGGCCTAAATACGCTGGGCGCCGAGCCTGAATTAACGCTCAATATTATCCCCAATGCGCATGCGATTTTGTTTTTAACCGCGGTGGATACTGGCATTACGCAATCGGATATGCAAATTTGGAACGACTTTATTAAAGGCCGTGCCAAGTATAAATTAGCACTGCTGAACAAAATTGACATGCTGTGGGATGATTTAAAACCTAAGCAAGACGTATTGAACGAAATTGAAAAACAAGTCAACATGACTGCGCACCAACTAGGCATATCGCCAGATAGTGTGTTTGCGATATCCGCCCAAAAAGCGCTAGTGGCCAAAATTAAAAATAATAACGATTTGTTACAGCGTAGCGGAATGGCGGCTTTAGAAGCCACTTTGGGCGAGCAAATTGTGCAGGCCAAGCACATTATTTTAGGCCGCACCGTGGCCACAGAGTGTAGCGTGATGATTAAAAACTCACGCAAATTAGTGCAGCATCGCCTGCTTAATCTACGTGAGCAAGTGCTAGAGCTGCGCGGATTACGTGGTCAAAAATCGGATGCGACTAAAAATAGCTTGGCCAAAGTGGTTGCCGATAGAAAGCGCTACGAGGCTTCTGTGCCCACATTTAACCACGCCAACGACAAAATTACCCACATTGGTAAGCGTTTGTTGCGGCATTTAAGCGTGGGTTATTTAGATGGTGCGCTGATGGAAAGCCGTCAAGAAATGGGTGATAGCTGGACCACGGTTGGGCTAAACCAAGGCATGCGTAATTTAATGAAGCAAGCCAACGAGTTGGCGGGCAATATTACCAAAGAAAGCAAAGATATTAAAAAATTGGCCGATAACATTTACCATGTTTTTCAAACTAAACACGGTTTTGATGTGTTTGAGCCACCTGCCCTAGACATTTCAAACTTTTTGAGCAATATGCAGGCGCTAGAAAAAATCACCAACGATTTTTGCAGCGACCCAGTTAACTTGCTCACAGAAAAGCATTTCTTAATTCGCAAGTTCTTTTTAGGCTTGGGCACACAAACGCAAAAAATATTTGAGCAGGCCGAAAACGAATGCCAACGCTGGATGGAAGATGTACTCGGCATATTGAAAACACAAATGTCTGAGCACAAAAATAGCCTAGACCAGCGCACTAAAAACTTAACCGAAGCCAGAGCCAGCGCCGAGGCGCTTGATACACAATTGGCATTAGTAGAGCGAGAATATGCAACTGTTTCTAAAGAAAGTCAAACCTTAGACACCATGCTATTGCAACTGATTAAAGCGGTAAAACCCGCTGTAAAAGCCAATGCAGATGACAAAGCCGAGGCGGAATTGAATAAATCGATTAAGTTGCCAGAAATGCCGTTTTTAAACGTGACTTAACATTTATATTAAAACCACCACAATAAAAAAGCGGCTATGCCGCTTTTTTATTCAACTATGTAATAATCATGAGTAATAATCATGAGTAATATTCATAAGTAATATTCATAAAATATCATATCCAAACAATATCAAAAGCCTCTCGCGCGTACTGGCTATCTGCCTGCAAACTCACGCGCTTATTAATAAAATCAGATAAATTAGCCAAACTTTGCGCTTCTTCGTCTAGCAACAAATCAATCACCGCTGTCGATGCGATTACCTTAAATTCTTTGGCATTAAACTGTTTCGATTCACGCAGCAACTCGCGCATAATTTCATAGCAAATGGTTTGCGCAGTTTTGTGTTCGCCACGGCCACTGCACACTTCGCAGGGTTCGCACAGCAAATGCGCTAAACTTTCTCGCGTGCGCTTGCGCGTCATCTCTACAAACCCTAGCGAGGTAAAGCCATTAATACCGGTGCGGGCGCGATCTAGCTCTACTGCTTTTTTAAGCTCTTCCAGCACGGTTTCACGCTGTTCGTCGGTATCCATATCAATAAAATCGATAATGATGATGCCGCCCAAATTACGCAGCCGCAGCTGCCGCGCAATGCACTGCGCAGCTTCTAAATTGGTTTTAAAAATAGTGTCAGATAAGTTTTTACCGCTAACAAAGCTGCCCGTGTTCACATCTACCGTGGTTAGTGCTTCAGTTTGATCAAAAATTAAATAGCCGCCAGAAGCTAACTCTACTTTGCGTGATAATGCGCGCTCGATTTCTTTTTCGATATTATAAAAATCAAAAATCGGTCGCTCACCCTGATAATGGTAAAGCGGCTTCACCGCCTTGCCGACGTACAACTCGGCAAACTCTTTTAGGTGCTCATAAGTGGCTTTAGAATCTACGCGAATGCTCGCGGTATTATCATTGACCACATCGCGCAACATGCGTTTTGGCAGGCTTAAATCATAAAAAACCAAACTTCGTTCACCTGCAGATTGGCTATCTAACTGAATCTTTGCCCATACTTTTTGCAAGTATTCAATGTCATTCAGCAGCTCAGCGTCGGTGGCGGTTTCACTCATGGTGCGAATAATAAAGCCACCTTTTCTATCGGCTGGCAACAGCCCCAGCAGCCGATTACGCAACATTTCACGTTCTTCTTCATCCTCAATTCGCTGCGATACTCCAATATGATCTTGATGTGGCAAAAATACTAAAAATCGCCCAGCTATACTAATTTCCGTCGTTAGTCGCGCGCCTTTGGTGCTAATTGGCTCTTTAATCACCTGCACAATAATATTTTGGCCTTCAAACAGTACTTCTTGAATCGGTCGCTCAGTTTGAGGCTCGCCATTTATATGGCATTCCATCATATCGGCCGCATGCAAAAATGCCGCGCGCTGCAAGCCAATCTCCACAAAAGCCGATTGCATGCCAGGCAACACACGGCACACCTTGCCGCGATATACGTTGCCGACAATACCCAGTGACGAGCTGCGCTCGATATGCAGTTCTTGCGCAACGCCATGCTCTAGCACTGCCACCCGTGTTTCTTGCGGGGTCACATTAATTAAAATTTCTTGTCCCACATCTACCCTTCTAATTTCTGTAATAACCTGTTTTTTCTAGAAGCAACGCCGTTTCGTGTAAAGGCAAGCCCATCACACCGCTATAGCTTCCAGTCACTCTGCTAATCCAACACGCTGCCAAGCCTTGTATGGCGTAGCTGCCAGCCTTATCTTTGTGTTCACCGCTGGCAATATAGGTGTCTATCATAGCATCGGTCAGCGGCATCATCTCAACTAGTGTGCTATTCAATATGGTTTCTAGTTTGCCATTAAACGCTACGGCAATGGCGGTGTGCACCTGATGCGTGCTACCCGATAATCTCTTCAGCATATTAAATGCATCATCATCATTTTCTGGCTTGCCTAAAATCTGTAAGCCCAGCGCCACTGTGGTATCTGCAGCCAAAATAACCATATTTAAGTTGGGCGATTTTGCCACAATTGCTTGTGCCTTTTGCGCAGCCAAACGCAGCACATAATCCGCAGGTGATTCATTTGCTAAAGCTGTTTCATCAATATCGGCGGGCATCACCATGCAATCTATGCCAATTTGTTTTAACAGCGCCACACGCCGCGGGCTAGCTGAAGCTAAAATAATTTTTTTCATTATAACGACACTTTAAATGACGACAAATAAATCGCCTAGCGTTTGTTCAAGTGTTTGTGCTACGCCTTGCTTAGCGTAAAATAACTAAAACATTAAAAAGATTTCAACTGTGAAAAAAATGCAATTTAAACCAAACACCACCGTCGCAGCCATTGTTGAGCAAGATGGCAAGTTTTTGCTGGTTGAAGAAACCACAGACCTTGGCAACCGCTATAACCAGCCTGCTGGCCATTTGGAAGATAACGAAAGCTTAATTCAAGCCGTTATCCGCGAGACCATGGAAGAAGCGGCCTATGAATTTACGCCAGAATTTTTGCTTGGCGTATATCAGTGGAAGCACAATCTTAACGACACAACTTATCTGCGTTTTACCTTTATTGGCAAGGTGGGCAGGCATTACCCGATGCAAGATTTAGACGACGGCATTGTGCAAGCAGTGTGGATGGACGTAGCAGAAATGCGCGATAAAGCCAACTTAATGCGCAGCCCGCAAGTACTAACCTGTGTTGAGGATTATCTAGCAGGCAAGCGCTATCCGCTGGGAGTGATTACTAACTTATAGCGTTGTCATTGCGGACTCGATCCGCAATCTAATAGTTTTACCTGTTATTTTTTTAGGATGCTGAACCAAGTTCAGCATGACAAAAAGGTTTA
>JANOYU010000024.1:0-1842 GCA_031429035.1 Methylophilaceae bacterium | reverse complement strand
CTAGGCCAAGGCATTGCCAACGGCGTAGGTTTTGCCATGGCAGAGAAATTGCTCGCTAACGAATTTAACAAACCGGGCCACGATGTAGTTGATCATCAAACCTACGTGTTTTTAGGCGATGGTTGCATGATGGAAGGCGTTTCGCACGAGGCTTGCGCGCTGGCTGGCACTTGGGGCTTGGGCAAATTAACTGCGTTTTGGGATGACAATGGCATTTCTATCGACGGCCATATTGAAGGATGGTACACAGACGACACCGCAAAACGCTTTGAGTCATATGGTTGGCACGTGCAATCAGTAGATGGCCATGACGTTGCGGCTATTGGCAAAGCGATTGATGCTGCTAAAAAAGTAACCGATAAGCCAAGTTTAATCTGCTGCAAAACCATTATTGGTAAAGGTTCACCAAATAAATCTGGCAGTCACGATTGCCACGGTAGCGCTCTTGGTCTTGAAGAAGTTGCCGCAACGCGTGAAGCGATTGGCTGGCCACATGAGCCGTTTGTGATTCCAGCTGATGTATATGCAGGTTGGGATCAAAAAGCTAAAGGCGCAGCCGCTGAGACTGCATGGAACGACAAATTTGCAGCGTATGCTGCAATTTACCCAGCAGAAGCAGCTGAGTTCACACGCCGTATGGCAGGTGATTTGCCCGCTAACTGGAAAGATGCAACGGATGCCATTATTGCCGCAACTAACGAAAAAGCCGAAGGCAATGCATCACGTAAGGCATCACAAAACGCCATTGGCGCATTAGCGCCGTTATTGCCAGAGTTCTTAGGTGGTTCTGCTGACTTAACAGGTTCAAACTTAACGTCTACTGGTAGCTTTGTACATGTTGATGCTAAAAAACCAGGTAACTATATTTCATACGGCGTGCGCGAGTTCGGCATGGCGGCAATTATGAACGGCGTTGCGCTTCACGGTGGCTTATTACCATTTGGCGGCACCTTCCACATGTTCTCTGATTACATGAAAAGTGGCATGCGTATGGCAGCGTTGATGCATCAACGTGTGATTTACGTGTTAACGCATGATTCAATTGGCCAAGGCGAAGATGGACCAACTCATCAACCAGTCGAAAATACCGCTGGCTTGCGTTACATTCCACGTATGGATGTATGGCGGCCAGGTAGCGCAACAGAAACGACCGTGGCTTGGGTGGCAGCAGTTGAACGTCACGAAGGGCCTTCAAGTTTAGTATTGTCACGCCAAAACTTGGCTGGTATTAAACACAATGCAAGCGATTTTGCAGGTATGCGTAAAGGTGCTTATGTCTTAAGTGATTGCGCAGGTAAAGCGGATTTAATCTTTATTGCAAACGGTTCAGAGCTTGATTTAGCGGTAAAAGCTGCGGCAGAGCTTACAGCTGCTGGCAAAAAAATCCGTGTGGTTTCAATGCCATCAACCAATGTATTCGATCGCCAAGACCAAGCGTATAAAGACAGCGTATTAACAGCTGGCGTTAAACGTGTTGCCATCGAGGCAGCGCATCCAGATTTCTGGCGCAAATATGTTGGCTTAGAAGGTGCTGTTGTTGGCATCGACACCTTTGGTGAATCTGCCCCGGGTGGCGTGTTGATGAAACACTTTGGCTTTACGGTAGAAAACGTAGTCAATACAGCAAAATCTATTATGTAATAGCCATTTTGGGTATTAGTTTAAAGAGCCTCTACTTGAGGCTCTTTTTATTTGGTAAAATGAAACGGTAAAAACTAACGATAACCAATGTTCAGGTAGGGATTCCAGCATGGCAATTAAAATAGGCATTAATGGTTTTGGTCGAATTGGGCGCATGGTGTTACGCGCAGTGGTTAATGAAGCCGAGTTTGCGGATATTGA
>JANOYU010000023.1:0-13043 GCA_031429035.1 Methylophilaceae bacterium | reverse complement strand
CCATCATGTAAGACAATTTAGCGTTAAACACCAAACCCATGCCTGCATAAAATGCCATGAGTAAATATAAAAACATTGAGAACCAAGCGGCAGGCACATGCACAAAAATAATGCGGTAACCCTCGCCTTGTTGAAAATCAGTTGGCGCAACAAATAAGCCAATATACAGACCGTAAGCGATTAATATTGCTGCGCCTGCTGCACACCAAGGAATGATTTTGCCAGCCAATGGATAAAACGTTTTAGGTGATGCGTACTTAAACCAGTTGATAGCCATGCTTAATTTCCATATTTTTTTACTTATATATTCTGCTTACAGTTGTAATCTACTTACTCTAACGCGATTCTTAACGCAGCGGATGACGCAAGTGGCGCAAATACTAGCGCCATCGCCAATACTGCACCCAATAGCGATAACGCGCCATTAGGGCTCATGCCAATGGATACTGCATTTACTGCACCCGCGCCAAACACAAGCACAGGAATATACAAAGGTAACACTAAAATGGCAATTAACACACCAGTGCCGCGAATACCCAAAGTGAGTGCCGCACCAATGCTGCCAATTAAGCTTAAGGCCAACGTACCCATCAGTAGCGATAAGGCTAATACCTGTAATTGGTCACCACTTAAATTAAACTGTAAGCCTATTAATGGCGCAACAAAAACCAATGGTAAGCCAGATAACAACCAGTGCGCCAAAATTTTCATTAATACAATTAATACCGTTGGCTGATTCGACAACAGTATTTGCTCTAAAGTGCCATCAGCATGATCGCTAGCAAACATACGCGAAAGCGACAACATGCAAGATAACAATGCCGTCACCCACAATACACTTGGCGCCATTGCGTTTAGCAATTTTGGGTCTGACCCCGACCCCAACGGAAACAAACTGGCGGCGATAATAAAAAAGAAAAACACTGCTGTCACATCCGATTGACGGCGCAATGCCACTTTAATATCGCGGGTTAGCAACCTAACTAAAACAACAAACGTGCCGATTTGTTTTACTCTTTCTGAATTAACTGCAGGTGAGCTAGATTCTGTCATAAACCAAACAGCTTTAATTGATCAAACTTAGGTACTTGCATAGTAAAGTCTTGGTGCGAGGTCATTACAACCATGCCGCCATTCTTAGCAAACGCCTCAATTTTTTGTTTTAATAAATCAGTTGCATTGGCATCTAGTGCGGTAAAAGGCTCATCCAATATCCACAATGGTGAATGTTGCAACCACAATCGCGCTAATACCACACGCCGTTTCTGCCCTTGAGACAGCATGCGCGTAGGCAAATTCAATCCTTTAGCCAAGCCCAGTTGATTTAACACTGTCATTGCAACATTCTCTGCAACCGTTTCGCCAGTTAAAGCTAATGAAAACTGCAAGTTTTCTAGCGCGGTTAAATCTTCTTTAATGCCCGGTAAATGGCCAATATACAGTAGGTTTTTACTGTACTCTTCCGCCATTGCATGAGTATTTTCACCGCACCAATCAACAGTGCCTTCATACGGTTTAGATAGCCCGCAAATTGTTCGCAATAACGTGGTTTTGCCGCTACCATTTTCGCCCTGTAAATATAAAACAGTGCCGTTTTCAAGCGTAAAATTAAGCTTGTTAAATAGCATGCGCTCACCGCGCACAACGGCTAAATTGGTGATGCTTAAGGTGTGATGATTGGCCGAAAAACCCATTGTTAACCAACCAATATTAAGGCATAAATGCTTATATTTAACATTGCCGCATTATGCCATATAAGCGCTTTAGCTAAAAATACTATAAAAATATGCGCAAAAAGCCTTATTATTGTTGGCTCGGGTGAAGCGTTAATCTAATCTGCTACTTTATTTTTGCAATAATAAGTATTGCGCTTGCAGTGCAAACAATAAAAGATATTTAATCTAAATAATAATAGTCACGGTTAACTTTTAGTTGCATTAGGCGCTTATACAGCGCCAAATTTTCGTCTATTGCTTTGGCAAATAATGCGTAATTAGCCTCATTAACGGCAATACTTTTTAGCATTTTTTCTTGCGTAATCCAATAAAACACATCTGGTTCTTGGCCTTTTTCTTTCAGTCTATCGTATTCAGTTTCAATATTTTTATATGCATCCCATTTGCCTAAGGCTTCTAGGCCGATTTCTTGAAAGCGCAATCTTAAATCTCTGCCATTTTCGTCAGTTAAACTAGTGCCATCGGAGACGAAATTGGCAAATACTCTATCTTGGTTCACCAAATGATTTTTCCAAATTTTGCCTTTAAAATGCGTATGTACAAAGCTTAAAATCGCTTGCTTATCCGCAGTTAAAGCCACGTTTTGCGCTGCATTTAGGTGTTTATTGTCGTGCAGCCATTTTACCAACATGCACTGAAAATTTTGCTCAGCCATGCCGCTACCGTAATCATCTGATTCGCCATCGGCTAAATATCTAAAATACAAATAGCTAATAAGCTCGCGCTGTTGAATGATGCCAGCCTCAATCGATTGCGCGCGTTGTTGCTTAACGGCAAACTGGCAATTAATTTCAACTAAATCATTAAGTTGCTTATTAAAATAGATGACATCATCCGAAATTTTTGTGGGTTCACCAAAAAAAGCTTTAACCGCCGCTAAATCAGCCGTTGGCGGCGGGCTTATATTCCAAAAGCTGGACGGTTTTACGTCGGCTTTTTTTAAAATATTGCTTTCATTAACCAAACTAATACCAGTGACAAAAGTTGCCCATTTGGCTGGCTTGCCTTCGCGCTTGGGCGGGTGCCAGGCTTCGTGCGTTACCTCGTAACTAAAATAATAATCAATACTCAACCCTTTATGCGCAACATCACTGTGGCTGTTATTAGGCGTGCAGCTTTTTGGCTGTTTTAAACCAAGCGCATCAAAGTGCTTGATGACTTTTTCGTCGGATATTTTCAAGCCAATTAGGTTGATTAAATCTTGTTGGGTCTGCATAAAATGAATCCTTTTTACTATTTAAAAAGCCCCGAGAGAAAAAACATGCTCTGAAAGCCGCATTTATACTGGCTTGTAGAGCATCTAAATAAGATGCAGCTAAATAAAGCTTAAATTAAGGTTTAAATTACGGTTTTAATTCAACCACACTTTTGGCAAAACTATGCGCGTTAAATTCAGCAAAACGTGCATCGAGCACTGCAAACATTTTCACTTTATTTTCATCATTTAAAACCACCTTTGCCAGCGTATTTTGCGCATCTGCACCTAAATAATTATTGCGTTTTGCCTTATTGGTTAAAAAGCTTAATCTGTAATCACGGCCAAAATACACATCATGGCTAGACATATTGTTAATGTACTGTCGAACAAATTGTTGATGAGGTGGTGCAAAAAACTCCAAATATATGCCACTAGCCGTGACGTATTGCTGAAAAAAATCTACAATAGGCAAACCATTTTTTACCGCAGTAACGCCAGCTTGCTCTGTGGTTTGCCCCACATACAAACCATGCTTAATGGCCCATTCCATAAAGATACTGGTGTCGTTAAAGTCATTCACATTCGCCAAAAATTGGCTTATATTTTCGCTATTTAGGCCATTAAATAGCTGAAAAATAGTTTTGTATTCAATCACGCTAACATTCAACTCATCTAGCTTATTGTCAAGTTTTATGCGTGCATGCAGTTGAATTTGTTTCGTTTCATTAATGGTTTTGTTCCAGCTGTACCAACTTTCGCTACCGTCATCGTTTAACCAACTTTTGGAAACATCACTACTTTTGGTGGTAAATTCGCCCAATAGTTGGGTAACTTGCGCCATTTTTAAGCCCATTGTTAGGCCAAGCGGATAGGTGATATTTTTGCTTAAGAAAGTGACGTAACTTAAAATTGGTATAAACATGCCTTTTTTGCTGCCAACCTGCGGCGGGTAAAGCGGGTTATTAATATTGATATTAAACAATAAATTTACACCCAGTTTTTTATGCTCAATCCAAAAAGTGGTTTCACTGGTGCGGTTCGAAATCTCGGCTTTTTTGGCTGGCTTAAAACCATGCTCAAGCATAAATGCTTGCAATATGGCATCGTTAAGTGGCTTGCCAATTAAGTTTATTATTTGTTCAAATATCATCTTTTCTAATCTTAGTTTAATAGTAGTTAGCAAGCGGATTTAATTATTGATTACATTAAACCTATGGCTTACAAAAATCAATGCTCTGTAAGCCCCATAGATATTGGCTTGCAGAGCATATAAACGATGTTAAAGCTTAAGCGTGTCAGATGGGTTCATAAAAAACATTTTCTTCCAGCCTTGTGATTGCTTAGTAATGCGCCACGGGTAGGGCACAAGGCTAAGCACGCTGTAGTGCAAATGCGGTGGTTTGCCCGCTGCATTGCCGCTTGTTCCCACGCGTCCAATAATATCGCCTTTGCCTGCAAAATCCCAAGTGTTAGCATTGATATTTTGTAAATGCGCATAATAATAAATGCGCCATTTTGGGCCAAGCACCGCCACCACATTGCCACCCATATCAATGTTACCTGTAAAAATCACCAAGCCAACATTGCTGCTAATTACACGCGTGCCTGCTGGCGCAAAAATATCAATGCCTTTATGCACGCCCGATTTACCCCATGGGCTAAACCAAAAACTTTGCGCGTGCCAATCTTTGTTAGTTGCGTTTTCTACAGGCACTGCCCCGCGCGCGGGCAACAGCAGCCCTAGCGCGAGGATGATGACTAGAAACTTTAGGATTGTGAACAGACGTTTAGTCATGCCAAACTGAAATTACAACTAGTTTAAGTTTAGGAATCACAATAAGTCCCACATCGTTAGCTAAAGCATAGAAAGAACCAGGATTGTTTAAAGCTTCTTGAATATCATTTTTCATCTGTGTATTCATGCTTGGATAGCCGCAAGACATACCCATCTGCCAAAAGTCTTCGTTAGATTCGGAGTTTGATGTAATTCTTGGCGTTTTTAGCCATGAATCATAACTATAGTATCCACCAATGTTCAAAGTAGAAAGTGTATCTATTCCGACCGTGTTGATTTTCTTAAGTGTGTTTGGAGAAAGCTCAAATACAGCAAAACCACAGCCATCAAATAAGCCATATTCAGTACCAACATCAATATTTTTTGATATTTCAATCTCGGTTGGAATGCTTTCTCCCCAGTTTGAAAACTGCAGCCTGTCGAATGCCCAAAAGGAAAGCAATATGCTTGCTAAAACAATAGACCCGTAAATAGTAAATTGAGTCACCTCTGAAAGTTTAACTAATTTCTTTTCGAACCACCTGCACAATACCCATGAAATAGCTATTAAGCTTAAATAAATTAGGATTGTAGTTATCATTGATATCTTTCTAATTGATGCCCTGCACAAAAACATGCAGGGCTTAGTGTTTATTTTGTTTGAGATATTTCTTTACTACTTATTTGATACCAATCCACTTTACGCGTAATAATCATCACCAATGCCAGTAAGCCAAATACCATCAAGCTGCCCATTAGCAACGCGTTATCTTCTGATTGCAAAATGCCATACAGCGCGCTATATAAGGCGGTGAGCATGCTGGCAAATATCGCGCCGTTAACCTTACTTTTTAACACGTAACTTAAGTAATAACCCAGCAACAATACGCAGGCGGCGCTGGCTGTTAAATAGGCGCTGGCAAAGCCAATTTGCTCGGCCAATGAGACTAATAGCAGGTAAAACATGGCCATTGATAAACCGACTAATGTGTACTGCGCAGGGTGAATGCGTAGATTTTTTAAAATTTCGAAGATGAAGAAACCTGCAAAGGTTAAGCCAATAAATAACAAGCCATATTTGGTGGCGCGATCAGCTTGGCTATACACGTTAATGGGTTCTACAAAGCCAATATTCAGCGATTCTAAAAGCTGACCCTCTTGGCCGTTTAGCATATTCAAAAATACTGCTTGGTTATTGCTAGATAATGACGAAACTGCCCAGTTGGCTTTAAAGCCATTTGTGTCAATTTTTTGTGTGCTGGCCTCTGGTAAAAAGCTGCCGCCAAAATGTGGGTGCTGCCAGCTAGATTGCAAAGTAACGACGTTATTGCCAGCAATTGGCGCCAAGTTAAATAGCTCGGTACCGCGCAAGTTTAGCTTAATATCAAATGCAATTTTTGTTTCTGCAGCCTGTTGCAGCATGCCAATAGCCGCGTGAATACCGTTGCCCAGCGCCTTTAATTGGCTGCCCTGTGCAAAAGTGAGTGCTTGATTAGCCCAGGTAATAGTTGGGCTGCTGGTTATGCCGCGTGGGTCGCTAATGCCCATGCTTAAATAGGCCGCTTGCATGGTGAGTTGGCTATTGTTGTGATAAGCAGTCAGCTTAATATTGGCAGGCAATATAAAATTGCCTTTAATGCGACCACTTAATTGGTAGGTTAGCGCCTTGTAAATACCCAGTTTTTTAAATTCGTTACTAAAGCCGCCTTCGACATTTAACTGGTCTGGCAAAATAACAGTTTTACGTTGCTCGCGCTTTACCTCAGTTTTTTTAACACCGTTTTCGGTGCTGGTTTCGGTAAATTCCTCAATATAAGGCACCACTAATACGGGCCCAACTAGCGTTTGCTCGCCCGCTGAGCTTCTGGCAATGTCAGATTTTACGTTTTCTTGATTTTGCTTGCGCTCTAAAATAATGCCATTAACGTAGCTCACTGCAAATGACATGAGTGTAATCAGCACCAGCATGCCGATAATTTTTAAGATAAAAGACCGATTCATGATAACTCCTTATGTGTTTAGAGTTAGCAGAATAAAACGCTCGCGTGAAGTGTTGATGCGCTTGTGTGAAGCGAATATGAAGTCTTCAAAGCTTGTCATTGCGAGAAATGAAATGACGAAGCAATCCAGTACAGGTGATTTGGATTGCCACGGGCTACGCCCTCGCAATGACGATGTTTAGAGATGTCAGTTCGGGCTGGCAGGCAACGTAAGAATTGCAACCACGCCACCATCTTTATGGTTGCTCAAACTCACGCTGCCACCATGCAATTTGGCCACTTCTTGCACAAAATTAAGGCCAAGTCCGGTGCTTTTTTGGCCAGATGCGGGCCTTGGTAAGGAGTAAAATTTATCGAATATTTTATTCAGAGCGTAATCTGGAATGCCCGCACCTTGGTCTTTAACTTGAATCAAAATTTGATTATTTTCTTCTGTCACATCGATATTGATTGCGCTGTTTGATGGGCTAAAATCCAGCGCATTTTCTAGCAAATTAACAATAGCTTGACCCAATAAAAATGAATCTGTTTTAATGATTAGCGATGCTCTGCAAGCCGCATGGATACTGGTCTGCAGGACATTACTTTTTTCAGTTAAATGCCTAATTTGTGTATTAATTAAATCATGCAAACTCACATCGCTCACTTGGCTTAATTGCTGCTGGTGTTCTAACGAAGCTATGCCGAGCATATTTTGAATAATGGTTTGCACGCGCCTAGATTGCGCTTTAATTTGCGCTAAAAAATGCGCCTGGTCAGCAACTGACATATTGGGTGAAATTAGCTCCAACGCGGCTTGTATAGCGGTGATTGGGCTTTTTAGCTCGTGCGTTAAATGCTGAACCGAATCTTGCACGTATTGCTTGCCATCCAGCTCGCTGCGCATGGTTTGCATGGCGTTAGCTAAATCAGTCAACTCGTCGTTGCTAGATGTTGGCGCAAGCGCTTTTTCACCTTTGGCGACTTTGGTGGCGTATTCGCGCAGCGCATTAATTTTTTTAGTAAAGCGCCAAGTAAACAGCGCACCAATGAGGAGTGATAACACCAACAACAGAGCACCCCAGCGCATAATTTTGTACTGTGCGCGCTCTATAAATGGCAGCACGGTGCGGTTCGATTTTGCCACTGTCAGGCTGCCAATAATCTGCTGACTATCCTTTATTGGCGCGGCGATATACATGATTGAATCGCTTTGCTGCTGCCCAGCAATAATTGGGCTAGAACGCACTCCATACTTGCCGCGCAGCGTTAAATATACGTCATTCCATTTGCTGTAATCTTGGCCTAGCGCTAAGTTGGCCGAATCGAAAATGACCATACCATTAATATCCGTAATGTAAACCCGATAATCAGCTGATTGTTTTTTAATACCGCTAATATTGGCAAGGCTGGTGTTGGTCTTGCTGCCTCTGGCGCTATATTGCGCTAAACTTTGCGCAAAATTACCGTTATTTATATTGCCCGTTTTTACATCTTCTGCTGCCAGCTCGGCCAACACGTTGGCGGTGTCCACCAGCGTGTCCTCCATGGCTTGGCGCACGCCAGGTTTTACTTCATCCACAAAAATAGTCAACACAAACCAAGCGGCTAGGCCAACTAGCGCAAAGTAACCGAGGAATATTTTTAGGCTGATTTTCATGTGCAATTAGCCCCTCGTCCGCAGGCGGGAGAGGGGCTGGGGAGAGGAGTAATGTTGATAGCGCTACAAAAGCTTACGTTTATGCGCATAGGCTATAACCCATGCCACGATGGGTGACGATAGTTTCGCTAACTGCGTCAATTGCTTTTAACTTGGCACGCAGTGTTTTAATATGCGCATCCACCGTGCGCTCCAGCGTTTCCTCGGCGTTCACCCACACCAAATCCATCAGTTGATCGCGCGAGAACACGCGATTTGGCTGCTTAATCAACGTTTTTAGCAGCAAAAATTCGTAGCGGGTGAGCACTAAAAATTGGCCAAGATATTGAATACGATTCGCCAAATCATCCACCACAAATGCTTGATTGTTATGAATTTTTGGCTTACCGCGCCGCAAAATAGCCTTAATGCGCGCCACCACCTCGCGCGGGCTAAACGGCTTGGTTACATAATCATCGGCACCAATTTCTAAGCCAACAATACGGTCAATCTCGTGGTTGCGCGCGGTTAAAAACAAAATAGGTACATTTGAAAAAGTGCGTATTTGCTTGCACACATCAAAGCCTGTCATGTCGGGCAGGCCAATATCTAGCAGCATACAATCAAACGCTTGCGCTCGCACAGCGGTAACGCCCTCGTGGCCAAGTATATGGTGCGTTGTGGCAATACCAGCCTCTTTACAAGCGTAAATCAGCGTTTCTGCAATTGCAACTTCATCTTCAATAATCAGCACATGCGTTGTTTGGATAGCCATGCGTCTATTTTAGATGAGAAACTTAACTTGCAATAGCCACAAATGCACGATAAAAAACAGATTCCCTGCAAGCCAATATGTATGCGGCCTGCAGGGCGGTTATTATAAAGTTAAAACATTACGGAAAAGCGGGCATGGTAGGCTCGGTGCCTTCGTAAATTGCTTCTGGATGATCTTTTTTGACTAGTTCTTCAATACTATCTACGCGGCTGCGTGGCACATCCACCATCATCAAAAACTTGCCATTTTCTATGGCAGGTGCAAACTGTTTAATTTGACTATTGCCAATGCTGCTGCCCACCATGCTGGATATCCACGCGCCAAGCCCCGTGCCAATTAAAAACGTAGCCAATATAGTGCCGCCGTTTAATGCAAGTTCACCAGGAAAAGTCATCAACATTACACCAAGCACAATGCCAGTTAATCCGCCAAACACCATGCCGCGCTCTAGCGCGGGTATAAAATCACTTTTTTGTAAAAATGATGCTTCGGGCAAATCATCCAATGGCGTATTTCGCTTGGCCAGCACATGAATATGGCCATGATTTACCCGCGCCAGCAGCAGCGTATCGACAATTTTTTTAGTAATACTAATATTGGGGATTAAAAAATAGATGCGTTTCATCACAGTCCTCCTTAAACACTTTAGGAAGGTTTGCAGCAGGCTGCCAAGTGATGTGTGCGACTACATTGCAGCCGCTAAATCAAGTTGGCAAGCAATCTGCTCGCCCACAAATTTATACTGCATAATTACGACTAGATTGCCCAGCAAAAAGTTCTAAATTTTATGCAGGCAATGCTAGGCTAATTCTAAGCGAATACTAATGTTAAGTTATTAATTAAGTTGCGTTTGATAACGTGGCGTATTGTAACTTGCCATCAATAATCACAAAGTGTGCGTCTTGTTGGCTGCCATCTTTTTGCACCGCATTGTGGTAAACCCAAACCGAGCCTACGCGTGTGCCCGTGGTATTTTTAAGCGTTTGAATTTCGTCGGGCGCACCAAAATTGTAACCAAGGTGATCCAAATTAGTGTTTGCTAACAGCGCGTTAAATTTAGCAGGCGTAATAGCAATACCGTTATTGTTATTGCCTTCGTGAAAGCCAGCAGCGTCGGCTTTAAACGTACCAAATGCCAAAGAAACTGCTACTAAACTACCAAGAAAAGCGCTCTTGATGAACTTTTGATTCATAATGTAAAACTCCTTTTGTAAAGAAATTTTATTATAGGCAATGGATGTTTCAGTTTGATGGCACGCATGTAACTGTAATGTAAAGTTGTGTGCTATTTTGTTAAGATTACTGCCCTGCAGCCCGCATGGATATTGGCTCGCATGGCAGATGTTTTAATGCAATTAAATGATTTTAACCAAAAAAATCCTTCGCTTTATCTACCCAGCTTTTATTTTTTGGGCTGTGTTTGCCAGCATCGGCTTGCGTGCTGGTATCAAATTCGCGCAGTAAATCTTTTTGTTTCTCGGTTAATTTAACGGGCGTTTCTACCACTACATGCACCATTAAATCGCCATTTTCATTTTGGCGCAGCGGTTTAATACCTTTGCCTTTTAGCCTGAATACGCCGCCCGTTTGCGTCTCGGCAGGTATTTTCATTTTGGCGGAGCCGCCCAAGGTTGGCACTTCAATCTCGCCGCCTAGCGCCGCAGTGCTAAAGCTAATGGGCATTTCGCAATGTAAATTGCCACCATCACGTTGAAATATTTCGTGCGCTTTTAAATGCACCACCACATATAAATCGCCAGTTGGCCCACCATTGACACCAGCTTCGCCTTCGCCAGTTAAGCGAATTCTATCGCCTTCATCCACGCCAGCAGGGATTTTGACTGATAAGGTTTTGTTCTGTTTTACGCGCCCAGCGCCATTGCAAGTAGGGCAGGCATCTTTCACCATTTTGCCGTTGCCATGACATTTGGGGCAGGTTTGTTGCACCGAGAAAAAACCTTGTTGCATGCGCACTTGGCCGTGGCCGCCGCAGGTGGTGCACGTGACAGGCTGCGTGCCTGGGCGTGCGCCATTACCTTTGCAGGTTTCGCAAGTGCTTTGAACGGGAATGCGGATTTTAGTCTCGCTGCCTTTGGCGGCATCTTCTAGGCTAATTTCCATGTTGTAGCGTAAATCGGCACCACGATAGACGTTATTGCGTTGGCCTCCACCTTGGCGACCACCAAAAATATCACCAAAAATATCACCAAACGCATCGCCAAAGCCTGCACCACCAAAGCCGCCCGCACCTGCGCCAGCGCCGCCGCCTTCAAACGCAGCATGGCCGTATGAATCGTAAGCCGCGCGTTTTTGGTCATCGCTTAACATTTCGTAAGCTTCTTTCGCCTCTTTAAATTGCTCTTCGGCTTTTGGGTTATCGGGGTTGCGGTCAGGGTGATGTTTCATCGCTAGCTTGCGATAAGATTTTTTAATGTCTTCTTCACTCGCATCGCGAGCTAAGCCTAATACTTCGTAATAATCTTTTTTAGTTGCCATAATTTAGGGTCTGGGGACTGGGATTCAGGGGCTAAGGGTTTGTTAAAGATAGAGAATTATAAAGGGAAAAAGCTGAAGTCTAGGTTTTTCCTAGTCCCCAGCCTCAAGCCTCTAGTCCCTAACTACTCTTTTTTCACATCTTCAAACTCAGCATCTACCACGTCGCCATCAACCGTTTTTTCACCTTCTTGGTTTTGTTGCGCGCTTTGCGTATTTTTATCCGCTTGCTCTGCCGCATACACTTTTTCGCCCAGTTTTTGCGCGGCCTCTGTTAGTGCATTAGTTTTGGCTTCTATCGCATCTTTATCGTCACTTTGCAACACTTCTTCAACCTCTTTAAGCGCAGTTTCAATGGCGGTTTTTTCAGCTTCGTCTAACTTGTCGCCATGTTCAGCTAGCGATTTTTTCACCGAGTGCACCATGCCATCGGCCGCATTGCGCGCATCGACTAACTCACGATATTTTTTATCTTCATCGGCATATTTAATGGCATCTTCTTCCATTTGCTGAATTTCAGCTTCACTTAGGCCGCTATTTGCTTTAATGGTGATTTTGTTTTCTTTGCCTGTGGCTTTGTCTTTGGCGCTTACATGCATAATGCCGTTTGCATCAATATCAAAAGTCACTTCAATTTGCGGCATGCCGCGTGGTGCTGGCGGAATATCGCTTAGATTAAATTGCCCAAGCGATTTATTGGCGCTGGCCATTTCACGCTCGCCTTGCAATACTTGAATCGTTACCGCGTTTTGGTTGTCCTCGGCAGTTGAGAATGTTTGCGAAGCCTTGGTTGGAATGGTGGTATTTTTCTTGATGATTTTTGTCATCACGGCGCCCATGGTTTCAATGCCCAAGCTTAATGGCGTTACGTCTAACAACAATACGTCTTTTACATCACCTTTCAACACGCCACCTTGAATTGCTGCGCCTACTGCCACTGCTTCATCTGGGTTCACGTCTTTACGTGGTTCTTTACCGAAAATCTCTTTTACTTTTTCTTGTACTTTTGGCATACGGCTTTGACCACCCACCAAAATTACATCAGTAATATCTTCAATTTTTACACCGGCATCTTTAATGGCCGTTTTGCATGGGCCCATGGTGCGTTCAATTAAATCGTCGACTAAACTTTCTAATTTGGCACGGGTAATTTTTACCACCAAATGTTTTGGCCCAGTAGCATCTGCCGTAATATACGGTAGATTTACTTCGGTTTGGGTTGCGCCAGATAACTCAATTTTAGCTTTCTCAGCCGCTTCTTTTAAGCGTTGTTTGGCCAATAAGTCATTGCGTAAATCTAGGCCGCCGTTTTCTTTTTTGAACTCATCAGCTAAAAAGTCAATTAAGCGGTTATCAAAGTCTTCGCCGCCCAAGAAAGTGTCGCCATTGGTTGAAAGCACTTCAAATTGATGCTCGCCATCGATGTTTGAAATTTCAATAATTGAAACG
>JANOYU010000022.1:0-13544 GCA_031429035.1 Methylophilaceae bacterium | reverse complement strand
GAAGGTAAATTAACTAAAGAACAGCTACAGTGCTGGGTGGCAAACCGTTTTTACTATCAAATCTCAATTCCAATGAAAGATGCAGCGATTCTTTCAAATTGCGACGACGTAGAAGTACGTAAACAGTGGATTGTGCGCATTACCGACCACGACGGAGTGGATGCGGAAGATGGCACCAAAGCAGTTGGCGGCATTGAGGCTTGGATTCAATTAGGCGCGGCGGTTGGCCTAACGCGCGAGCAAGTGACCAGCCTAAAAATGGTCAGCCCAGGCGTGAAATTTGCAGTAGATGCTTATGTGAATTTTGCCAAACAACGCACTTGGCAAGAAAGTGTGTGTTCTAGCCTAACCGAATTATTTGCGCCGCATATTCACCAACAGCGCATTAGCTCGTGGCCGCAAATGTATCCGTGGATTAATGAAAGTGGTTTAAGTTACTTTAAAAAGCGCCTCACTGAAGCGCGCCGCGATGTAGAGCAAGGCTTGGGCGTGACGCTAGATTACTTTAGTACCAGCCGTGAGATGCAATTAAAAGCGCTGGATATTTTGCAATTTAAGTTAAATGTATTGTGGGTAATTGCTGATTCGATTATGTTGGCTTCAGACGTAGATATTAAAATTGCGGGCAAAGATTATTTTCACCAACCCGTGATTGATTTTAAATAGTTTGATTTTAACTAAGGTATTGAATATATGGAAAATTTAGCAATTGACCCAGCACTTTCAACCATCAAGCATGAAGATGTGTTTGCTGTTGCGCTACATCACCGTTTTCAGTGGGAAGAAGCGCAACAAAGTTATGTCATTTTGTTCCCCGAAGGCATGGTGAAACTGCATGGCGGTGCTGGTGAAGTGATTAAACGAGTCGACGGCAAAGCCAGCGTGGGTGACATTGTGGCAGAGTTAAAAGCCGCTTTCCCCGATGCAACGACCATTGAAACCGACGTGATTGGTATGTTTGACATGGCATTTGGTAAGGCTTGGATTAGAAAAATATAAGCGGTCATTGCGACAAACGTAGCGACGAAGCAATCCAAGGGTAATTATAGAAATTAAAAAAGTCTTGGATTGCCGCGCCAAAAAACTTGGCTCACAATGACCAATAGCATAATAGTAAAAGTTTAGGAGTAGCAAAATGACACAAAACTCACTTGGTGATTCAGCCGTACAAATGGCTGTGCATGCACAAAACCAACCGCAAAATAACGGCGTTGATGCCAGCGTAACGCATACACAACCACTATGGCTGCTGGCAGAGGTAACCTACCGCTGCCCATTGCATTGCGCGTTTTGCTACAATCCGACTGATTACGATAAACACACGCAAAACGAGCTGACTACCGAGCAATGGATACAAGCATTGCGCGATGCGCGCAAGCTGGGTGCGATTCAGTTGGGCATTTCGGGTGGCGAGCCACTATTACGCGATGATATTGAAGAGATTGTGATTGAGGCAAAAAACCTCGGTTATTACAGTAATCTCATCACTTCTGGCGTGGGTTTAACCGAAAAACGCATTCAAGCCTTTAAAGACGGCGGGCTGGATCATATTCAGCTCTCTATGCACGATATTACCGAAGAGATTAACAATTTCATCACCAATACTAAAACGTTTGAACTAAAGAAAAAAGTGGCGGCCATGATTAAAAATCACGGCTACCCAATGGTGCTAAACGTGGTTATACACCGCTATAACATTGGTCATATCAAAGAAATTTTAGAAATGGCAGAAGCGCTGGGGGCAGATTATGTTGAGCTGGCCAACACGCAATATTACGGCTGGAGCCTAGTGAATCGTAACCAACTGATGCCACTAAAAGAGCAAATTGACGAAGCAGAACGCATTACCAACGAGTTCCGCCAAAAAGTCGGCAACAAAATGAAAATTTTCTTTGTCGTGCCAGATTATTTTGGCGACCGTCCTAAAAAATGCATGAACGGCTGGGGCGAAGTGTTTATGATAGTTACCGCTAACGGTGACGTATTGCCGTGCCACTCAGCGCGTGTATTGCCAAATATGGCATTCCCCAATGTGCGTGACAAGGGCTTAGAATGGGCTTGGAAAGATAGTCCAGCATTCAACAAATACCGCGGCACCGCTTGGATGAAAGGACCGTGTGTCACCTGTCCAGAAAAAATGAATGACTTGGCAGGTTGTCGTTGTCAGGCATTTTTATTGAGTGGCGATGCAGAAAGTGCCGACCCTGTTTGTTCGCTTTCACCCAATCACCATTTGATTGAAAAAGCCATTGAAGACAGCAAAAACCCCGTATTGGCATCGCAACCGATTATTTTTAGAACTGATAAAAATAGCAAAAAATATGCGGCAGGCGATAAAGAACGGGTTGAGGAATTTCACGCTTTGCCATAACTGCAAGCTGTATAATTATTCCTTTATATAACTATAACTAAAAGGAAGAAATATGCACGAGGCCAGCAAAGCGTTAATGCGCAGATTGCATGATAACCGCTTTGGTACGCGTTATTTTGTAGGAGATGGGATCGATATTGGCTGCGGGCCAGATTCTATTGCACAATATATCGAGCAATTTCCTTTAATGCGCAGTGTTAGAAATTGGGATTTACCTGATGGCGATGCGCAATATCTGGCAACTGTGGCAGACAATAGTTTAGATTTTGTGCATTCTAGCCACTGCTTAGAGCACATGGTAGACCCGAAAGAAAGTTTAAAACACTGGTTGCGCGTACTAAAACCTGGCGGCTATGCGGTGATTATGATTCCCGATGAAGATTTATACGAGCAAGGTAAGTTTCCATCTACCAATAATAGCGATCATAAATGGACATTTACCCTACACAAACAAAAAAGTTGGTCGTCAAAATCTGTCAATGTGTTTGATTTGCTGGCGGATTATTCAAATATTGCGCAAATCATTAAAGTTGATTTGTTAGATGCTACCTTTAGGTACAATTTAAAACGCTTTGACCAAACACTAACGCCAGTGGGTGAGTGTGCAATAGAGTTTGTGCTACGTAAATTGCCGCAAACTGAAATAGACCGCATGGGCCGCTACCCAGACCAGCAACCAAAATAAGCTTTTTAAATTAGCAACTGGTAGAATACTTTTTTAAATATTTCGTTTGTTAATATGGTTACTTTTCGTCCTATTCCTTTTGTGCTTGCAGCAACCAACCACGGCACAATGATTGTTAATCGTAATGATTACCACATGATTGATGACCAAAGAGGTTACGGCGTTGGTTATCAAATTTTTAATTCATCTAGTTGCGAGCAAGAAGAGGTTAGCTTTGTTATTGCACTATTAAGCTTACGCAAAAAATATTATGGTAACGACGTTGTTGGCTTAGATTGTGGCGCTAATATTGGCACGCATACTATTGAGTGGGCTAAACACATGCACAGCTGGGGTAAAGTTATTTCGTTTGAGGCGCAAGAACGTATTTATTATGCGCTAGCGGGCAATATTGCCATTAATAATTGTTTAAATGCAACTGCGCATTGGGCTGCCGTTGGCAGTGAAATTACCAACATCAAAGTGCCTGTGCCAAACTATTTAGCCCCTGCTAGTTTTGGCAGTTTAGAGTTAAAACAAAGCAATAGTAATGAGTTTATTGGGCAAAATATAGATTACTCGGATGATGCAATGTCTGTCGTTACGCAAAAAACAATCGATTCATTTGGTTTTTCTAGAGTTGATATGATAAAAATAGATGTTGAAGGGATGGAGGTTGATGTGTTGAATGGTGCTTCAGAAACCATTAAACGTTGTAAACCGATGATGCTGATAGAAATTATTAAAACGGACAAAGCGAAAGTTGAAAGTTTTTTATCTGATAATGGCTATCAGATATTTCCAATCGGTATTAATTTACTCGCCATTCACCAGTCAGACCAAGGCGCTAGTCACATTAGTGTCAACGCGAATAACATTAATTTAACTGTTTAGTGAAACGAAATTCCCCTTTTCTGGTTTACGTATTGGCAAGCCTTGCCGCGCTAGCGCCATTTGCTATCGATACCTACTTGCCTGCTTTTCACGATATGGGCACGTTTTTAAACGCAAAAGATATTCAAATTCAGCAAAGCCTTACCATTTATTTGTTTACTTATGCTGCCATGACACTGTGGCATGGCGCAATTTCTGACGCTATAGGCCGCATAACCACGCTTAGATGGGGTTTGAGCATTTTTGTATTGGCCAGTATTGGCTGTGCATTTTCGCCCAATATAGAAACGCTATGGTTTTTTAGAGCACTACAAGGTGCAAGCGGCGGCGCGGGCAATACGGTCGCGCGTGCCATGGTGCGCGATTTATTTGAAGGGGCAGCCGCGCAACGGGTGATGGCCACCGTGCAAATGTTGTTTGGTATTGCGCCTGCGGTGGCGCCTATTATTGGCGGTTTTTTATTGGGCTTTAGCTGGCAAAGTATTTTTATATTTTTAGCTATTTATGCGGCAATCGCGCTGTGGGCGGCGGTAGTTATTTTGCCAGAAACCATGCCGCCAGAAAAACGCTTAAAACTTTCCAGCAAAAACGTCATTGCCAGTTACAAAACCATTTTTGGCGATGCAGAATTCGCAAAATTAGGCATCACAATTGGCGCAACATTCTCAGCCTTTTTTCTTTATGTGTTGGCCAGCCCCATCTTTTTAGGCAAACATTTGGGTTTTGAGCCTAAACAATATGGTTATTTCTTCGTTTCAACCGTTACTGGCATGGTGCTTGGCTCGTTTTTGGCCAAATATGTAGCAGGCAAATACGGCGCCAAACCTGTGCTTAAAGCTGCTTTTGCATGGATGGCTGTCATCGTCAGCGGAAACCTTGCCGTTTGCTATTTGCTGCCTACAAGCGCCATTTACAACATATTACCCGTGGCACTTTTTAACATTGGTATGGCATTAATTATGCCAATTTTATCGCTCGCCGCGCTCGATCGTCACCCTAAAATTCGCGGCACTGCTGCGTCGGGTCAAGCGTTTATACAAATGCTGCTATCCACTGTTTCTGCGGGTTTAGTCGTGCCGCTAGTATGGTACGCGCCATCTGGCTTGGCGATAGCAATGGCGGTTTATTTGTTAATTGGCTGGCTAGTTATTCGACAAAGTCAATTATGGAAAAGCTAAAGTTTGTAGTAAATAAAAGTAGTAATATTATTTAGATGCTCTGTAAGGCTCATAGATATTGGCTTGCAGGCCATCGATTTCTTCTCGGCGTAGTTTAATTTAAAAATTAAATATTTTTCTGGTTTAAACGTTCCTAAACGTCAAATAAACCCTGCAATCAAACTCTAGCTGGTGGTAATCAGGTTGCATATGTTGGCAAAGTTGGTAAAACGATTTGTCGTGATTACGCTGTTTTAAATGCGCTAGTTCGTGCACCACAATCATGTTTAAAAAAGGCTCGGGAGCGGCTTTAAAAAAGCTAGAAATACGCAGCTCTTTTTTGGCTTTTAATTTACCGCCTTGCACGCGTGAGATGGCCGTATTTAAGCCTAGTGCGTGGTGTTCAATACTTAGGCGGTTGTCGTAATGTACTTTATCCAGCAGCGGCGCATTACGCAAAAAAGTTTGTTTAATATTATTACAATAATCGTAAAGCGCTTTGTCAGTTTGAATGCTGTGCGCAAGAGGGTAGCGTTGCGTGATGTAGTCGCCCAATTTATCTTGTGCCAATAATTCAGAAATTTTATGTTGTAAATCAATCGGATAGTGTTGCAAGTATTTAAGCTTGGTCATTGTTAACAAATCTTGCCGCAATGCCAACAATCGCCAGAGCCTTGTGGGTAAAAGTAAGCAGCGCATTTTGGGCAGTTTTCAGGTTCGCCCATTGGGTTATAAGGGCCAAAGCCACAACGCAAATTATGAATCGACATCATTTCCTCGTAAGTATGCGCGTCAATTTCCCACAATAAAACTGCATCTTCGGCGTGCTGATTTTGTTTGCGCAGCTCTTCCTCTCGGCCTGCAACAGTTACCCAAATGCAGCTTTCCGATTCTCTTTTATAAGCGCGGTATTTAGTTAACATCGCATCTATCCAAAATTTCGTGCGCCACAATATCGACTTCTTCTTTGTGTTCGCCCACTGTAGGTTTAGTGGCAATGCGTTGCAATTCGACCTTAAAAATATTAGTTAAATCAACCGATCGCCCAATTATATTCTGCACAATCCAATATTTCCAAACATCGTCATCAGTTTTTAAAATAGGCGTGATGTGCGGCGTAAGAGGCGTGCCAATGTTGGCTAAAAAAGGTTGAAAAATTCGCGCCACTGGCCAGTTTATGTCTTGCATCCAAACCAATATCTCATCTAACACTGGCTCAACCATTGGAAAACCTAATGCAACAATCGCCTCAGCTTTTTCGGTATCCAGTTTTTTAACCGGCATTAAGGCGCGCAATTCATCTACTTCCATGACTGCGCTGTGATAAACCGTCGCAAAACCTTCTAGCCAATGGCTTTTGCCAATCTCATAGCAATCAATACTAAATTCGCCATCGGGCTGATTAAAACCAACTTGATGTTTAAAATGTGTATCAATTTGGCGTTGTGCATCTGCATGACTTGCGTAAATGCCAAGCAACTTTGCATCGTCGCGGTTATCCGCCATATGGTGCTCGTGATGCAGCACAAAAACATGTTCATGGGTTAATTGGCGGTTTTGGTAGGCGTTGTGGCTAACGTAATCCAGTTTTCGCATCAACTCTTGCGCTTCCGATTTTTCAGCTCCCATCAAAGTTGCAAACTCCCATTCAGGCAGGGCGTATGCGCCATGGCAGACTTCATTTAAGGCTTGCTGGCAAATGCGTACATCTTCATCGCTCAATTTTTGATGTCGATCAAATTGTTGTAAGTTTTCTGGTGCTTGTTTGACATGCGGTATGCATAAATTTCTAATTTCCTGCGCGTTTACATGTACGCCACCAAATTCCTCTCCGTGCTTTGGCATGCGGTCAAAATCCCAAACAATCAAGCACTTAACGTAAATCCAAGCAACTGTTTCACCAGCCTCGTTTAGAAATGTATGGTTGGGCAAGGCTTGTAAAGCAAGTTCAATATCATGCTCGTCTTCAAACTCAAAATAACGACATTGAATGTCAATCGTATCGGTTGAAAAACCAGCAATTTCGCAGCGATACGCGGCGTAAGCGATCCACTTTTTCATGTTAAATTTAAAAAGTAATTAAGCAGATTGAGAGGGTTTATTGACGACACCAATACTGCCTAAGACGCTTTTTATGCCACGCCAAAGTTTTGGCAGCAACCACAGCATCAGCAAAACAAATGCGCAAAGCAGGCCGATAAACACAGCAGGGTGAAATAAAGCTAGCCAGCCACCGCCCAGCAGCAAGCCTTCTTCACCAAACGATGTGGCAATGTTGCTGACGGGTTCGGGCGAAGTGTTGATCAGTGCGCGACTGCCCGCCTTAGTTGCATGTGTTGCACCAGCTAAACTACCACCTAAAAGTGCAGCAACTGTTGCAATCATTGGGTCGCTGGTGTTTATTGCGCCCATCGCCAGTAGAGCGCCAGCGGGTATGCGAATAAACGTTTGAATCGAATCCCAAGCGCTATCCACATACGGAATTTTATCAGCCAAAAATTCAATTACGCTTAATGCACCAGCAACGCTTAAAACTATGGGGTTGGCGAGTATACTCAGCGAGTCGGGTAGGGGAATGTAGCCAAATTTTGCTAGCATACCTACTGCAAACACAGTTAAATATAGGCGTAAGCCGCTTGCCCAACTTAGGCCGCCTGCCAGTGCCAAATTAGATATTAAATCCATATTCAAGCCTTTTTCAGTATTTTTTCTTGCATTTTAGCATCAAGCTTTATATCAAATCTTGCGCGGTCAATAATAAATCGCTCATGTGTACCGCTAGAAATAATATCAATGCCGTCGTGCGCTTCTACTTTAAATGTAAGCTTTCGGCTTTCTATAGCAGTTAATTCTGCTTTCACTGTAATGGTTAAGCCCACAGGTGTTGCCGCTTGGTGGCTTACATTAATGTGCGTGCCAACGGTTTGTTCATGCGGCCAATCGATATGTGGATTAATAGCTAGAATGCATGCCCACTCTAAAAGCCCCACCATAAAACCTGTAGCAAAAACGGGTGGCATAGCAACAAATTCAGGCGCTTCAGGATAAAGCATGGGCACAGTTTTAGATTGAGGCACCACAAATTGATGCGTGTACTTTATGCCAATTTTGAGTGAGTCTTTCATTGAATAAGATTACAACACAATTTTTATTTCAAGACAAAAAAAGGAGGCAAAAGCCTCCTTTTCCCAACAAACTATTTAATTATTCAATTAACAATTCTAGCTTGCTAGGCACGCCATTCATGGCTTCTGCATCTTCCAGGCCTGGTTTGCGTGACGTAATCACTGGCCACAGCTTGGCTAGACGCGCGTTTAAGGCGATAAACTCTTGCTGGTCGGCTGGCACATCATCTTCTGCAAAAATCGCTTCTGCGGGGCATTCTGCCACACACAAGGTGCAATCAATGCACTCATCTGGATTAATTGCCAAGAAGTTCGGGCCTTCTACAAAGCAATCGACAGGGCATACATCCACGCAATCGGTAAATTTGCATTGAATACAGTTTTCTGTGACGACGTAAGTCATGTTTTATTTCCTTTAAAGCTTAATAAGCGAATACGTTATTTTAATATTATTCTATTAACAATTGCAGTTTATTGGGTACGCCGTTCATTGCGTCAGCATCTTCAAGTGCGGGCTTGCGTTTGAGGATTGCTGGCCATATTTTTGCTAATCGAGCATTCAACTCAATAAACTGCTGCTGGTCAGCAGGCACATTGTCTTCTGCAAAAATAGCATCTGCTGGACACTCAGCTACACACGCATTGCAATCAATACATTCTTCAGGGTCAATGACCAGGAAGTTTGGGCCCTCTATAAAACAATCCACTGGACAGCTATCTACGCAATCGGTAAATTTGCATTGAATACAGTTTTCGGTAACTACATAAGTCATTATTATCTCTAAAACTTTAAGTGAATTTTAATCTATTTTGAAATTTATACAATCATGCCCGCACCGACGGTATTATTTGTCGATTCATCGATGACGATAAACGCACCAATCGCGCGGTTTTGCGTGTAGCTATCCACCATTAATGGCTGCGCCAGTTTAAATGTGATGCGCGCAATGTCGTTCATTTTCAGCTCAGTCGCAGGCTGTTGTTCTAGCGTATTTACATCTACTTTATAAGCAATGCTACCGACTTTTGCTTTACTTTCTCGCGTGGTGTGGCGAATAATATAAGTGCGCGCGGGTGACATCGGTGTTTCTGAAAGCCAGCAAACATGGGCCTCTATCTGCTTCACTGGCTCAATTTTGCTACCTGTTTTCACAATCATATCACCGCGCGAGGTGTCGATTTCGTCTTCCAATAGTATCGTTACGCTTTGCTCAGTTTGCGCGCTTTGTAATTGCTCATCACCAATTTGAATGGCTTTGACGAAGCTTTGATAACCATTTGGCAGCACAGTCACCGCATCGCCCACGGCAATGTCGCCGCTTTCAATGCGTCCCATAAAACCTCTAAAATCGTGCAAATCCGCATCAGCACTGGCGTGCGGGCGACACACAAATTGCACTGGAAAGCGGAATTCGGCATTTTGCTCTTCATCCGCCGCAGGCGCGGCTTCTAGCATTTCTAGTAGCGTTTCGCCCGTGTACCAAGGCATGTTTTCAAGTCTATCCACCAGCATATCGCCATTTAAGGCAGACATGGGAATAAAGCGAATATCGCGCGCTTGCGCCAAGCCAATTTCTTTGGCAAAGGCTAAATAATCTGCGCAAATTTTGTTGTAATTGGCTTGGTCGTAATCCATTAAATCCATTTTATTCACTGCGACCACTATATGCTGAATGCCCACAAGGTGCGCCAAATATGAGTGGCGGCGGGTTTGCGTGAGCACGCCTTTGCGCGCATCGATGAGAATAATCGCCAAGTTGGCGGTAGAAGCAGCGGTGACCATATTGCGAGTGTATTGCTCATGACCAGGCGCATCGGCGATGATGTATTTACGGGTACCCGTACTGAAATAACGGTACGCCACGTCAATGGTAATGCCTTGCTCGCGCTCAGCTTGCAGGCCATCGGTGAGCAGCGATAAATCGACCGCTTCCATGCCGCGTTTTTTCGAGGTATTAGAAATTTGCGTTAGCGTGTCCGCTAATATTGTCTTAGTATCAAACAGCAAACGGCCGATAAGCGTGCTTTTACCGTCATCGACAGAGCCGCAAGTCATAAAGCGTAAAAGGCTATCGTTATGGTTATTAGCGTTATGTGTCGTCATACTAAAAGTAACCTTCTTTTTTGCGTTGTTCCATTGATGCGTCTGAAGTCTGGTCATCCAAGCGCGTTGCGCCACGTTCAGTAATGGTTGTAGTCGCAGTTTCTAACACGATTTTACTGACGTTATCTGCTTCGCTTAACACTGGCGCGGTGCAGGTAATATCACCGACAGTGCGAAAGCGCACTTGCATACTCGTCACAATCTCGCCCGCTTTTGGCACATTAATCACTTCGCCGTCGGCCAGTTTGATATTAGCAGGCATCATCGCGCCGCCACGCATAATAATGTCACGTTGGTGGGCGAAATAGATGCTTGGTAATTCTAGTTTTTCGCGCTCAATATATTGCCACACGTCCATTTCCGTCCAGTTGCTGATTGGGAATGCACGAATATTTTCGCCTTTGTGCGAGCGAGCATTGTAGAGATTCCACAACTCTGGCCGCTGATTTTTTGGATCCCATTGACCGAATTCGTCGCGAAAACTCATGATGCGTTCTTTAGCACGGGCTTTTTCTTCATCGCGCCGTGCGCCGCCAATGCAGCAATCAAAACCATGTTCTTCAATCGCTTCTAGCAAGGTTACCGATTGGTGCTTATTACGCGGCTCGTCAGGCGATTTCAACACCACAGTACCGCGCTTCATCGAATCTTCTACACTACGCACAATTAAGCGCTCGCCTAGCTCTGCAGCACGCTGATCACGAAAATCAATCACTTCTTGGTAATTGTGGCCAGTATCAATGTGCATAAGAGGGAAGGGGAAACGGCCCGGGCGAAAGGCTTTTTCGGCCAAGCGCAAAATGCACAATGAATCTTTGCCGCCAGAGAATAGTAGTACGGGGTTGGAGCATTGGCCTGCCACTTCGCGCAGAATGTGAATGGCTTCCGCTTCTAGCCAATCTAAATGCGACAATGGTTGTTTTTTATTTAACATATTCAATAACTTATTTTATTTAATTAATTTTTTACTTTAAGTATTTTAACTTTGCTTTTAACGTGTAAGCCGCATTCTTTGCTATTGGCATCTTCCCACCACCAACGGCCTGCACGCACATCTTCGCCCATCGCAATGGCGCGCGTGCATGGCGCACAGCCAATGCTGGGGTAAAACTGGTCGTGCAGTGCGTTGTAAGGTACATTATGCAAGCGAATGTATGTCCAAACTTCGGCTTCTGTCCAATCACTTAATGGGTTAAATTTTTCTAGCTTGTTAGCTTCATCAAATTCGCGCACAGGTAAACTTGTTCTGGTCGTTGCTTGTGCTGCGCGCATGCCAGTAATCCAAGCTGCCTTTCCAGCTAAAGCACGTTGAAGTGGCTCCACTTTACGCATGTGGCAGCAACTTTTACGCAAATCAATACTTTCATAAAATGCGTTAATACCATGATTTTTAACGTAAAACTCTACAACCTGTGCTTGCGGAAAATACACGTTGAGCTTAGTGCTGTAATGCTTTTCGGTTTCGGCAATTAAGTCATAAGTTTCTGTTGGCAAACGGCCTGTATCGAGCGAAAAAATACTAATGGCGAGTGTATTTTTTAAGATAATGTCCGTTAACACCATATCCTCGGCACCAAAGCTGTTGGCAAAAGTGATGGTTTTTAGCTCAGCAGCTGCATTTTGTAGCAATGCAAGCACTGCAGCCGTTTTAGCGTTCACGCTCGCAACCAGTTTATCGCTGAGAACAGGTGAGGTCGCGGGGTTGGCCGCAGCAGGTTTTAAAAATGAAGCTTCACCCGACATTTATATAGCCCTTATTTATAGCGACCTGTTGTAACGCTGAAATACAGGCCGCGGCTCATCCGCAGCACCTTGATAAGGCTGGCTAAAGTCGTGCAAGCTGGCAAGCGCATCTTCTGCACTTCTATCGGCGCGAATTAAAAAGCTACTAAATCCGCTGCGTTTTAAGAAAAATAGTTGATCTTTTAATACATCGCCAAACGCGCGCAACTCATTTTTGTAGCCGTAACGTGTGCGTAATAATGTTCCAAGTGAAAATATACGGCCGTCAGCAAAACGCTCCACATGCACGGCAATTATAGGCAGTTTGTTAACATCTCCAACCGCTGCAATTAAGCTATCAAGCGTTTCGTGCGTATCTATCCACACACCTGGCCATATGCCCTGGGAGCCAGCATCCATGCGGCTTAGCAAGACATCTTTTTTTGCTACAAACACGCTGAGAGGCACAATTATTTTGCCAGTGGCGGGGATTTTTGTGCCAGCAATTTGCTCAGGCGTCACCGTTTGCTCGCCAGTGAGTTTAAACAGCACCACTTTACCAGCCAACACGCGCTCTGGCGCTTGGCTGGCAGGCAAGGTTACAGTTGTCCAAACATCCTCAACAATATTTGCAGAATCACCTTTTAATTGAATCAAGTTGCTCATACTCCAGCGCCTTCTTTTGCGTAAACGTGCGCTTTAAAAGGCGCTACGCCTAGCCTGCGCACAGTGTCGATAAAGCGCTCTTCAGGCGTTCGTTCTTTAATATAAACGTCAATTAGTTTTTGAATCACGTTTGGCATTTCATCTGCCGCGAACGATGGCCCAATCACGCTGCCAATTGACGCGTCGTTGCCTTGTTTGCCGCCAATCGTTACCTGGTAAAATTCTGCGCTATCTTTATCAACACCCAAAATACCGATGTGACCTACGTGATGGTGGCCGCAGGCGTTCATGCAGCCAGAAATGTTGAGCTCAATATCGCCGATGTCATGCAAATAATCCAAATTGTCGAATTGCATTTGAATCGCTTGTGCGATCGGAATGCTTTTTGCGTTGGCGAGGCTACAAAAATCGCCACCTGGGCAGCAAATAATATCTGTGAGCAGGCCAATATTTGGCGTGGCTAAGCCATTAGCACGCGCTTTTTCCCATATGGCAAATAAATCGCTCAGTTTGACATCGGCCAAAATTAAATTTTGCTCGTGCGAAACGCGCAGCTCGCCAAAACTGTAGGCTTCGGCTAAATCGGCAACCACATGCATTTGCGTAGATGTCGCGTCGCCTGGCGCTTTGCCGTGCGGTTTTAGTGATAATGTTACTGCGCGATAACCTGCTTTTTTGTGCGCGTGCAAGCTACGTTTTGCCCAAGCCGCAAAGGCTGGGTTGCTAGCAACAGCAGTATCAAAGCTTGCGTCATGCGTAGGCAGGCTTTCATAAGGCATCGCTTCAAAATGCTTGTCTACACGCGCTAATTCGGCTTCGGTTATGGTGTTTGGCGCATCTT
>JANOYU010000021.1:0-4936 GCA_031429035.1 Methylophilaceae bacterium | reverse complement strand
TGGCATGCAAGAGGTCAGCGGTTCGATCCCGCTTACCTCCACCAAATTTGCAGGTTTAATGGGACAATTGAAGTGATAATTTTGGTTTAGAAAAAGCAGCAAATAGTGTAAAATACAGCCTTGTTTTAAAGCTGTTTTTTAAAGCAACAAGTCGTATCGGTTTAAATTCCAAGGTCCCCATCGTCTAGAGGCCTAGGACACCTCCCTTTCACGGAGGCGACCGGGGTTCGAATCCCCGTGGGGACGCCAAAAACTAAAACGCCACCGCAAGGTGGCTTTTTGTTTTGTAGCGATCTTATTGAGATACGTCGTTAACCTCATTTCGCCTTTTCTGTGAACACTGGAATTCAGTTGGAATTTAAAAAGAATTACAGTGTTACTCCTTTAGTTGCTGGGCAATTAACAATGGTATAAAGTTAAGTTCCCTGCTTGTAAAGTCTCTAATATGAATTTTTTAACGAAAAAATTATACCGATATTATTTACCTAAACTGGTTAAAAATAAATGTGATGAAGCAATACCAAGAAGTGGAGAAGCTGGCAAAAAAACAAACTGTTATATAGTTTTTTTACATCAAGGTGTTAAACCATATCTGGTAATAGAAGATACCTCAAATGATGAATTAAATTGCCTTAAATGGGATGGAAAACGCTTCAGTGAGAATGTGTCTATAAATATTCAAGAAGCTGATAATCTAAAACTCAACATTGAGCATTATTATGGACTATATCAAGTTAGTTACATTGGTATCTATGATTTCTTGATTGAACAAATCACTCAATTTAACTACTTAAAAATCAACGCGGTTAGATTTAAAGATTTTATCTTTCAATATATATTCAACCGGCGCAGCTTAGAAACGAAACAACGATTTGATTTCCTCAAACTATTAACAACCAAATTCATTGGTAGTGACAATGGATTTAGTTATGTAAGCGTAATGTCTGTGATGCACTCGGATAGAAGTTTTTTGCATCCAGAGTTTAATAAAGAAGCTAATAAAATCCAATCTTACTTAAATGGATTCGTTGATACAGGTGAGTTAAAAATCATCAATCACGATTACCATTTAACTGGATTTGCTTATAAAGCAATTAATGAATATGAGGAACAAGAGAGAAAGCACAAATCAGCAATACGAATTCAATACATAATGATTGTCTTGACGCTAGCACTCGTGTTTTTTACTATTGTTCAAGCTGGACTCATTAAATTACCGATAGTTTTTGATTTAAGATAGCCCGCGTAGGGCGTATTGGCTAAGCGTAATACGCCGTATGTTTTCTAATGTGCCCTACAAACATCTAAAACACCTGCCCTACCACCCGCATGGATATTGGCTCCCAGAGCATCTGTTTTTAGCGCTTGTAAATACTGTTATATAATCCTTCTCTTTAAAATTACCAAGCCAAAACATTAGGACAGCCATGATTGCAGCAACCAACATTAATCTAAAAGTGCCATTTAACGAGAAAGACCAAGCTAAATCGCTGGGTGCGCGCTGGAATGCGGAAGCTAAGTTGTGGTATGTGCCGCAGGGCGTGGATGCGGCGCCTTTTGAAAAGTGGGTGACTTCTACCACTAATGCAGCGGCAAATATTTCACCTAAGCAAGCTGCCGCCAAGCCTGCAGCGCAAACAAGCAAACCCTTAGGCGATGATTTAGATGCTATTAACGCTAGCTTGCGCGATGCTTATGAACCAAATGAGGATGCGTTTTAATATTGCATGACGCGCCGCAAGCATCACAACGTATATGTGATTGAGCTATCAAAAGATGTACTTTTTGAGGGCAAGTTTAAAAAGTGTAACCCCAACTACATCAATGGCAAACCCTGCGTTTATGTGGGCATGACGGGTTTAGACCCCGATGTGCGTTTTGATAAGCACGAGGTGGGCATTCAATCTAACCGCTATGTGATGCAATATGGCCTGCGCCTGCTGCCCGATTTGTATGAAGGTTTTAACCCGATGACTTATGACGAAGCGGTTGCCATGGAAATTGAAATTGGCATTGATTTGCGTAGCGCGGGCTTTGGGGTTTGGCAGGCTTAAGTGGCAAGCATAAGTTGCAGGCTTAGCTTGTTATAATGACAAACATGACAAGCTTAAACCCGCCCGCACAACCCAAAAACCCGTTACACGGCGTTACGCTTGAGGCCATTGTGACGGCGCTGCATGCGCATTTTGGCTGGGAAGAGTTAGCGCAGCGTATTCCTGTGAATTGTTTTACGCATGACCCGAGTATTAAATCTAGCTTAAAATTTTTGCGCAAAACGCCTTGGGCGCGCGATAAGGTGGAGAGCCTTTATGCTTTTATGCTGCGCGACCTTAAGTTTCAACACATGGCGCGGGCTGCCGAGTCTTAAATTACTCGCCACTGAACTAAAGCATTTCAGGCATGCCTACAACCCGCATGGATATTGACTCTCAGAGCATCTTTTTTAACCGCTTGAGCTAATCTGCTAATAAACTGAAATTAAATTCTCTTTAAACGGCAATGTAGAGTATTTAATTTCCCAATGTTTTTCATCTATCACCTCGCCAAACGAAATCTCCATGTCTAACCAATCTAACAGCTGCTGGCGCGTGGGCTGATCAATTTTTATGCAAGCTAACAACGAAGCGGCTTGTGACAAAGCAACGCTGCGCGGTCTTGCGTATGCAACAAAATTGCCAGCGCGCATTTGGTAGGCTGGCATGTCTAGCCCATGCTGATTTTTACCCGTAGTGAATGTAAAATGAACTGGTGATTGACTATTCTCTAAACGCCGCCAAACTTCTAAGTAAGGTTCATCTATGCCAGTTTCTACGACTGTGTTGGCATCTGTAAACAGCATTTTACCGATATCGCGCGAGCCATTTGGCGGCTGAAAATCGATTTCACGTAGCCATTGGCAAATATCTGATGAGTTTTCGTTTGCTGGCTCTATTTGGGCAAGTTCTACTTGAGTAAGCCCAGCAAAACCTTGTTGTTCAGCCAGTATCAATAATTCTTCATCCGTATATTCAGCCAGCGCACTCACAGTGCGTATGTTATTGCGGCAAGCAGGTAGTCGAATATCGATATGATAGTGCTGTGATTGCATCCAAAGCACCAAAGAAGTGTCATCTTTAAACGTATTGGTTTCTAATAGATGCCGTTGCCACACACCCATATAATTAGCAGGCACTGGCCTAGTTTGGTTTGGCCTAGTTTTGCTTGACATAAGTTTGGCTAGCTTTTTTTGTCATGCCAATTGTTAGATGCAGTATTCAGTTTTTGCCAAAATTCAATATCATGATTTGGCCATAAATTGGCTTTTTCTGTGTGCGCTAAGGTTTTTAGCTTACGAATACTGGCAATAGCCAGCTCGGTATTATCTTGCCAGCAATTGCCTGGGGCAACTTCATCAACAATATTTTCTGTTAAATCAGCAGCGTCACCTGCCAATATAATCGGCGCGCCTGTTGGCATTTCTATCCAAAGCGACATATGGCCTGCGGTGTGGCCTGGGCTAGCGATTGCGCGCACGCCTTCAGCCAAATCATATTCACCCGTTTTAACTTGCCAATTGGCTTGCATGCTAATTTCATTATCAAAATAGGCCATATCCTGTTTGGGCTTGGCATTTGCTAACTCTTCTGCCTGAATATGCACAGCAGCATGGCCACAATCGCACAAGCCACCAGCATGATCAAAATGTAAATGACTGATAAAAATTAAATCGATATCTTTGATTGATAAACCCATGCGCGCCAGTTGATTAGGCAAACGTTGCGATTCATCCATCTCTGGTGCATTAAAACCAAGCGCGGCGTTGTAGTATTGACTGCGCTGATTGACATCTGCAATTTTGTTGTAGTCACAGCCAACATCGTACAAAATACGGCCATTTTTTGTTTCTATTAAATAGGCCAAAATTGGCGCTTGAATAATTTGCCCGCGACCACGATTGTGGGTAGAGATAGACTTATCGTAATAGTGTATTGCCGTTAAAATTGGCCGAAATTTGGTGACCGATGTCATATCATTAAAAAGTCATTTTATAAACAAGTCATATTATAAAAAATCATGCTACAAGGCCGTTAAAAATGACACGCCAGCCGCACCAATAAAGGCGTTGGCGCTGGTATTTGTTAATACGCCGTAATCATCACTTTGTAACCGCGTTATTCTGTGGCGATGATACGCTGTCAGCAATTTTGACATGGGTACGATAGGCAATAGTTTGGATTCACCAAATAACTCTTCATGCAATTGTGGCAATTGAAACCAAGGCGCGATTGGTTTCTCGTGATGCGCGTTGTGGTATGGAAAATTCAAAAAAATGAGGTTGAGCCAAGGATATTGCAATGAAGTTAAATTAGAGAAGGTATTAGCCTGTTCATACGCCCTGTCACGCACTTTTCCATCAGTCATTTTGCCACTAGATTGCGCTAATTGGCTTTCTAAAAACACATCATAAGTATGTTGAAACGCATCTGCAAAGCGCAGCGCTGTCAGCATAATGCTGTAAGCCAGCAAGTATAACAGCCAAGCTTTAAGCGAAACCACTGCCATAAGTACCAATAGTGGCACTCTAACCATCAAAATCATCATTAAACGTAAGCGCTTATGCTGCCATTCTTGCTTGGTAAATGGCAGAATAATCACCAAAAAATGCATCAAAATTTCCAACGCAGGAATATACGCCCACTCTAAGGCTTTAATCGTGTTGCGCGCAGCGCTTGGCATATCGCGCATCAAATGTTGCACATTAAACGTGAGCACGTCTGCCCTATCCACGTGGTGGTGCATGTGCTTGCTACGAATCTCTTCAAATGTGCTGTAGCAACTGCCATTAATCCAGCTCATTAAAATGCCCCAGCGGCGATTAACAGCTGGCTTTTTAAAAATACTCCAATGCGAAAACTCGTGTATCAAATAAGCGCTAATGATTAAACTTTGTGCAGTG
>JANOYU010000020.1:0-27769 GCA_031429035.1 Methylophilaceae bacterium | reverse complement strand
CCACCATTGCCATAATCTTTTTTGCCAAAACATAGCTCGTTTAGCTTAGGTAATGCTTTTAATTCGTCTTCAATTTTTAAAATTAGCGTGTCGCTAATATTCAGCGATTCAATATTGGCTTGTTGCTCTGGGCTTAGTTTCAGCTTTTTAATATCGTTGGTGCTTAAGTCTAAATGCCGCAACTGGCTAAATTGGTCTAACCAAGTTGGCAACGCTTTTATGCTGTTGTTGCGTAAATTAATCAGTTCTGCCGACTTAAATTGCTTAAACTGCTCAGGAAATTGTCCCATGTGGCTACCGCCTAATTGCAGCGCAGTCACAGGCGTTTTTTGTGCTTCTAAAATGCTCAGCTTATCTTTTACATAATCCGATAATTGATAATAATGGCTTTTTTTGCGCTTTTTTGCGTCGGCAGGCTTTTCTTTTAAAATGCAATCGCCAACATCCAATGCAATATTAATTAAGCCGCCATCAAAACCATGCTCGTCCATAAAAAATGGATCCATCACCGCTTTGATTTTTTTCGCATCGTCTGAAACATCCCAAACAGGCGTTTTGCTAGTTGGCGCCAGCGTTTTCCAAGCCGTGCCCATGATATATTGCGCAATTACCGTGCCTTTTAGGTGCATGCTGTAATCGTCAGCAATGATTAGTGGCGCGTTGGTTGCGCCGTTCACCACCAGCTCGCCGTGATTGTAAAATCCGTATAAAACTTCTTTAATCGTGCAATTGCCGTTTATTAATGTATGGCCGCCCGATAAATTTAAAACGCGCGCAGTTAAATTGCCATCCACAATTAACGATGGCGACCAATCCATTTCAAAGTCTATAAAGCCACCGTTTGGCAGATTAAGATTTTTTTTAAAAACAATCGCGCTTAAATTGGCGTCATCATTTGGCAGTGCCATTTCTGCGCCAAAAATGCTATCGGTATCCACTGTTGAGGTAGTGAGATTGGTAAAATCTTCATCCACAACAGCCACATAGCAATCTTTTGGTTTATTCACATAGCCGCCATGATCTTGCAAAAACGCTTTTGCGCCACCTGGGTAATCGGCAAAAGCGTCTTTAAGCGGCAGTAATTTGTAGGGTAGGTTTGCAGTCACTTTTCTAGTTTAATCATTTAAACAACGTTTTAAATTGTACTTAATTATTTCGATGCTCTGGAAGCCAATATCCATGGGGCTTGTAGAGCATTTATTTTCTCTCGCGCTATTTAATCATGCTGGAAATATGTTTTAAAATGCCATGCGCCACTGTCATTTTGTCAGCCTTTGGCAACGCGTACGCGCCAGCATCGTCAATCAGCGTCACAGAATTTTCGTCGCTACCCATGGCAGTTTTTACATCGTTTGCCACAATTAATGGCAGTTTTTTGGCTTTTCTTTTTGCCGTTGCATATTCAATAAGCTTTTCAGATTCTGCGGCAAAACCCACGCAAAATGGTGCGTTTGGCAGGCTGGCGACATCGGCTAAAATATCTTTTGTTGCGGTCAAATCTATGTTGAGAAGTGACTCACTTTTTTTGATTTTTTGAGTGCTTGGTTTTGCTGGCGTGTAATCTGCAACTGCCGCCACGCCAATAAAAATATCTTGTGGCCCAAATTTAAAATCTTGGATATTTTTCATTACGGCTTGATACATGCTTTCGGCAGATAGGCTGCAGACCGCATGGATATTGGCTTGCAGGGCAGCTATTTTGTCTCGGCTAAATTCCACTTTGCCGTAAACCAAAGTGACTTCTGCGCCCATATCAGCCGCCACTTGCGCCAGTGCAAAGCCCATTCTACCACTGCTTAAATTGGTAATGGCGCGCACTGGGTCTATCATCTCAAGCGTGGCGCCAGCAGTGATTAATATGCGCTTGCCCGCCAATAATTTAGGCGTAAAAAAGCGGTTAATACCAGCCAGCAATTCTTCTGGCTCTAACATACGGCCTAGGCCAACTTCGCCACAGGCTTGATCGCCGCTGCCAGGGCCAAGCACAGTAATGTTGTCGGCAATTAACTGTGCAAAATTACGCTGCGTGGCAGGGTTTTCCCACATTTGTTTGTTCATGGCAGGCGCGACTAATAGCGGGCAATCGCGTGCTAAACATAGCGTGGATAACAAATCATCGGCACGGCCATGCAGTAATTTAGCCACAAATTCGGCTGTTGCCGGCGCAATCACAATCGCATCGGCATCGCGGCTAAGCTCAATATGCGGCATACCGTTATCTATGGTGCTATCCCACATGCCAACAAATACGGGCTTTCCAGACAAGGCTTGCATAGTTACTGGCGTAATAAATTGCGTGGCCGATTCGGTCATTACCACTTGCACATCGTAATTATTTTTTACCAATAGCCGTAACAGCTCGGCCGCTTTATATGCCGCAATGCCGCCTGTGATTCCCAATACTATTTTTTTGTAATTTTGGTTTGCCATGTTAAATTGCTGCTATGCCTAAAATAATTCAATCAATCATCAGTTTAACATGCGCGTTTATTCTGTGCATCTCTACGGCCGAAGCGCGGCGCATGAGTCCAGAACAAATTAAGCAACAAAATGAGCAAGCGCAAACACAGCCACCCGCTGGCATTATGTGCAAAGACTGCGATGTGGCAAGTAAGCCTGTGCCACAAGGTCAGCGCGTTTGGCAGCCGCAAGTGAACAATTTAGCCACTTGGCAACAATTATCTAAACCCTTGCGTGATTTTGAGTTTAGCAAATTTGTGATTGATATTAAAACCAATAAAATCTATTTTGTGGATAGCAATGTGTTTGCTTTGCATGCTGATTTTGTGGTGGATTATTTGCAAAAAATACCACGCACCGCAGATAATATGCGTTATTACAACCAAAATTACAGCACTAAAAAACCGCAGTTTATTTTGGGTTACATAACGCATTATCCACAAATTAAAGCAGGTACACAAAGCCAACATAATGGTTTATGGACGTTCTCATTTTGGGAAGGCGATACCATTCAAGCCAATGATATTCGCAGCGCATATAAAAAACTGCAACAAACTTTTACAGTTGCGCCGCTAGTATTTAGGCCAGATTCCAGCATGCAAGAAAAAGTTGCCAAGCAGCTTAAACCTTACAAGATTGCTAGCATTAACAATAATCAGATTTACAAATCGCAGCCATATCAAGCTTTTAACACGGGCGTAGCGGTGGGGCGCTTAAACTTTGTGCCAGTTGGCACCAAGTATGAGAATTTGCAATTTGCGCCAGATGAAATTGTGTTTTTGCAAGAGGCCTACCCCGATATTTCGCCGGTAGCGGGTATTATTACTGATGCGCCCAGCACGCCGCTGGCGCATGTTAATTTGCGCGCTGCTGCTTGGGGTATACCCAATTGCAGTGATATTTATGCGGCAGAAGTGATTTTTTCGCTAAAAGGTCAATGGGTGCGCATGGAGGTGACAGAACAGCGCTTGACTTTAACGCCTGCAAGCGCGCAAGAAATTGCGGCGGCAACAGTAAAATTAACAGTAAAACAAATTGATTTACCCAAAGCAGATTTAACCTCGACCAAACTTGCACCTTTAAATGCAATACGCGCAATTGATGCTACTAAATACGGGGCAAAAACAGCTAATTTGGGTGAGATGCTGCAAGCAAAATCACCCATGAGTGTGGCGGATGGCTTTGCTGTACCGTTAAATATTCCAGACGGATTTGGCGTGCCATTTAGTTATTATGTGGCACATATTAAGCAAAACAAAATTGGCAATAGCATTCAAACAATGCTGGCAGACACACGTTTTAAAACAGATATAGCTTGGCGTAAAAAAAGCTTAACCGATTTGCGCCAAGCCATTATCCATGCACCTCTCAGCCCATCGGCATTAACAACCATAACCAAACAATGGCAAACACAATTGGCTGGCCGAGGTGTGTTTGTTCGTAGCAGCACCAATGCAGAAGACCTAAAAGGTTTTAATGGTGCGGGTTTATACGACACAGTGCCAAATGTAAAAACTGACGCCGCACTAGAAGCCGCGATTAAGCAAGTATGGGCATCGGTTTGGAACTTGCGTGCGGTAGAAGAACGTGCCTATTTTGGCATTTCGCATGATCAAGTCTACCCCGCTGTGCTTATTCAAACTGCTGTTAATGCGGCTGCGGCAGGTGTGTTATTGACGACAGATATTTGGGGGCACCAAGCTGGCACATACACCATCAACGCCAAGTGGGGCCTAGGTATGCGCGTGGTAGAGGGCCAAAAAGTGGCTGAGCAAATTTTGTTTGACACCAGCAACGACGGCACGCGGGTGATTAGTCGCAGTGACGAAACCACCATGTTGGTAGCAAATGAAAGCGGCGGCATGATTGAGATGCCCGTGCCAAAAGGCGAGGCGATTTTAACGGAAAAACGCGCAAAACTGCTATCTACGGCTGCAAAGCGGGTGACCAAAATTTTTAAAAATACCGACGTGCTAGATATAGAATGGGTGTTAGAAACTAAAGATGGCAAAGACACATTTTGGCTGGTGCAAGCTAGGCCGTATGTGTTAAATAATAAGAAAGATAAAAAATAAGTATGTTTAAAACAATTAGAGTTTTTATTTTGCTCATCATTTTAGCTACCGTTATTCAGCAGACATTTTTAGATAAAGCCGATTTAGATTGGAAAGATAATTTTTATGTCGTCATATACCCAATTAATGCCGATGCCAGCAATGAAGTGGGCACTTACATTAAAACACTGTCACGCGATGATTTTGAGCCAATGGCAGAATATTTTGCCGAGGAAGGCGCGCGTTATAATTTGGGTATGCGGCGCCCAGTAGAGGTGCAATTGGGTGCAGTTGTCGATGAAGTTCCACCCGCGCCACCCGAAAATGGTAGCGTATTTAGCACCATTATTTGGAGCTTAAAATTTAGGTTATTTGCTTTTAATAACAGCCCAAAAGTGAATGTGAAGCCCGATATTAAGCTATATTTGTTGTACCACAACCCAGCAACTCATAAGGTTTTAAGCCACTCCACCGCTATTGCCCAAGGCCGCATTGGGCGGGTAAATTTGTTTGGCGATGTTGGCTATGCCAAGCAAAATTTAGTGATTACCGCACATGAGTTATTGCACACATTAACGGCAACAGATAAATATGATTTAGAAACAACGCTGCCAGCATACCCAGAGGGTTATGCCGAGCCAGAAAAACAACCACGTTATCCACAAGATTTTGCTGAGCTGATGGGTGGGCGCGTGGCCATAACTGAAAACAAAGCTGATATACCAAAAAGTTTAAACCAAACTTTGGTCGGCGAAATGACGGCGCGTGAAATTGGCTGGTTGAAATGATTCCTTCTGAAAATAAAAAATTACTGCGTTAAACTTCGCTTGCCGTATGAATATACTGTCTTCACTTGTTTGCCTTGTACTTTTTTGTTTTGAGAAGGAATCGAAATGGCAATAACCGATTGGCCGGCTGCCGAGCGCCCTAGAGAGAAGCTGATAGAACTGGGCGCAGAAGCATTGTCAGACGCTGAACTGCTAGCGATATTTTTACGCGTGGGCGTGGTGGGCAAAAGCGCGGTCGATTTAGCGCGTGATTTGCTAAAAAAATTTGGCAGCCTTAATGATATTTTTGCTGCCACCGAGCACGAGTTAAGCCAAGTACATGGCATAGGCAGCAGTAAATACGTGCAGTTGCAGGCTATTTTTGAAATGAGCCGCCGCGCGCTAAACGAGCAATTACAAGTGCGCGATGTATTAAGCTCACCGCAAGCAGTGCGCGATTACTTGGTGTTAAAGCTGGGCAGCCTAACAAAAGAAGTATTTTTGGTATTGTTTTTAGATACGCAGAATCGGTTGCTGGCAACTGAGGAAATGTTTAGCGGAACACTTACGCAAACCAGCGTTTACCCACGCGAGGTGCTGAAGCGCGCCTTGCACCACAACGCCGCTGCAGTCATTTTTGCACACAATCATCCCACAGGCAGTGTGCAACAAAGCAGCGCCGATGAGCTGCTAACCAAGCAATTGAAACAAGCGCTAGATTTAGTGGATGTGAAAGTGCTGGATCACTTTATTGTGGCAGGAAACAACACGTTGTCGTTCTCGCAAAAAGGTTTGCTTTAATACATATTTACTACGTACAAAAAATGATGCTCTGTGAGCCGCATAGATATTGGCTTGTAGGGCATGTTAATAATGTTATATGTAAATATTATTGAATACTGTCAAAATAAAACCCTATAACCAAAACCAAGGCACAGCGCGGTTATGTGCGGCATTTACCAGCAAAACTTGCCCCGCTTTTACCGCAATTGGCGCGTCAAATAAATAGGCGCATTGTTGCCAATTAGAGACTTTGGATGTTTGCGATGGGTGATTTTCGAACATGACTTGTTGGTCGCCATTCATATCCAATTGCATCCATTGCACTAAACCGTAACAAAGACCGCTGTTTTTTACAGATATTTCTAGGCTTTTAGTTTGGGCGGGGAATGCACTTTCACCCTCAAAATCAAAATTAAACGCCGCTATGCCATCGCTTAGTAACTCAATATTCAAATCGTTGCGCGCAATCATACGTTTTTGCGAAACAATTTTGTTAAAGCCTTGCAAGTTAAAGCCGAATGCATCTTCAACTAGCAAATTGCGCTTAATATCATCGCCCGTAAAAAGCGCTATCATAATGCTGCCAGCAGCGGGAATCACTTTGCCATTGGGTTTTAACAATCTGCGTTTTGCGTCTTCTAAACATGGTAAAACATGCTCGCCCAATAATTCACTTGAGAATATTTCGGAGACCAATATATCGGCTTTCGCCTCAAGCTCCACGCCAATGCTGATGTCGGTAGATTTTTTGATAATCACTTTAATCGTTTTTTCAAATTGATTGTCTTTTACAATTTGCTGTGCAGTTTCGGCAATCAGCGGCACGCTTTCGCATGTCACCACTTGTTTTGCGCCTAGCTTGGCTGCCATCATCGCCAGCAGCCCAGAGCCCGTGCCAATTTCAAACACGCTTGAATCTTTTTTAACCACCGCTTTTAGCGCATCAAAATAAGCTTGGTTGCGGTGTTGCTCGTTCATCATCGGCACATGCCATTCTGGCACGGTGCGCGTTAAACTTAGGTAAGCGCCTTGCTGCGCGGCAATATTAGTGGGGGTAATCGCCAACACTTGGCGGTAATAAGTTAGCGCTTCGTCAGGCGCGGCTTGTTCTTTTAGTAGCGTATCTAAATTTGCAAAAGCCTCAACCGAGTTTGGGTTAATTTTTAGTGCGTTAACGAAGCTGGCAGCCGAAGCATGCAGATTATTTTGCGCTTTTAACACTACGCCCAAGTTGCTGTGTACCTCGGCATAATTGGGGCGCAATGTGAGCGCTTTGCGATAGCAATCAGCGGCTTCGTTTAAGTTATCAACTTCTTGATAGGTCGCGCCTAAATTGACATAAGCCTCAACATAATTCGGATTTTGCGTTAAAGACTGTTTCATTAATTGTACCGCGGTTTTAAAATCACCCTTTTGCTTAGCAATTAAGCCCAGCAAATGCAGTGCATCGGCCTGTTTGGGTTGCGCACGCAATACTTGCTTATAAAGCAGCTCGGCTTGCTGCAAATTACCTGCTTGGTGGTAAGCCATTGCACTTTGTAGTGCATGTTGCGGGTTAAAGTTGGCAGGTGCGGCTGGAATATTTGCGCCTGTTGCCTCGCAACATTGTTTATATTTTTTGCCACTGCCACATGGGCAAGGGTTATTTCTGCCAATTTTAGAAGTCATTATTGTTTTGTATTTAAGTAAGTTGTAATGTGGCTAATCGCGCGTATAAACCGCCTTGTTGCTTAAGCTGTGTCGCGCTGCCAGTTTCTACAATTTTACCATTTTCAAGCACAACAATTCTATTGGCTTTTTGCACCGTGCTTAATCGGTGCGCAATCATCAAAGTTGTTCTGCCTTGCATAGCTGCTTCTAAGCCTTGTTGTACTAAAATTTCGCTTTCGGCATCTAGTGCGCTGGTGGCTTCATCCAACAATAAAATCGGTGCATCTTTTAAAATAGCTCGCGCAATTGAGATGCGTTGGCGTTGGCCGCCACTTAATCTTGTGCCGCGTTCGCCAAGAAAAGTTTGGTAACCGTCAGGTAATTTGTGAATAAATTCATCCACTTGCGCGGCTTTAGCTGCGGCAATTACTTCATCATCAGTTGCCGTTGGCTTGCCATAGCGAATATTTTCTAGCGCATTGGCAGAAAATATCACTGCGTCTTGCGGGACTATACCTATGCTGTCGCGCAGGGTTTTGAGGCTTAGCGAGGCAATTGCTTGGCCGTTAATGGTAATGCTGCCCGATTGCGCCTCGTAAAACCTTAATAAGCATTGAAACAGTGTGGTTTTACCCGCGCCGCTTGGGCCTACCAAAGCGATAGTTTCACCAGCAGCAATGTCCAAACTAATATTATCTAGCGCGGCAATTTGCGGACGCGATGGGTAATGAAACACCACGTTTTTAAAGCTAATTGCCGCTTGTTTGGGGTTTAATAGCTGTTGCGCGTTGGCAGGTTCTTTAATCGCTGCATCAGCATGCAGCAACTCAATTAGCCGTTCTGTTGCGCCCGCTGCGCGCATAATCTCGCCCCACACTTCTGCCATGGTGCCCACAGCACCTGCCACCATCAATGCATATAATACGAACGACGCCAGCTCACCGCCTGTCATGCTACCTGCGGCTACTTGGCGCGCACCTATCCACAATACAAAAATAATGGTGCCTAAAATTGCGGTGACCATAATTACCGTTAACATTGAGCGCACTTTGACACGTTTTAAGGCGGTGGCAAAACTTAAATCAGCACTTTTACTAAATCGTGCAATTTCAGCGTGTTCTTGGCTATAAGATTGTACGGTGGGCATGGCATTTAAAATCTCGCCCGCCATGGCGCTGCTATCGGCAATGCGGTCTTGGCTTTCGCGTGATAATTTTTTGACTTTGCGGCCGATCAAAATAATTGGCAAAATCAGTAGTAACATTAAGCCAATGTTGAGTGAAAATAAATAAAAATTAGTCACTGCCAGCATAATCATGCCGCCCGTAAACTGAAACAAGCTGCGAAGCCCCATCGAAACCGAGCTGCCAACCACGGTTTGAATCAGCGTGGTGTCGCCCGTTAAGCGGCTTAATACTTCGCCCGTTTGGGTGGTTTCAAAAAATTGCGGGCTTTGCGTCATTACGCGTGCATATACCGCACTACGTAAATCAGCAGTGGTGCGCTCGCCCAGCCATGAAACCGTATAATAACGCCACGCAATCATCAACGCCCAAAACGTTGCCAGCACCATCATCACCAAAAAATGGCCATTTAAACTTAAATTGCCTAATAAGCCTTTATGTGAAGCAGCGGCGGTTGGGTTGCTTATAAAGCCAAAATCAATTAAATCACGAAACGCCAGCGGCACTAATAATAGCGTGGCCGAGCCCAGCGTTAACAACACAAATGCTTGCAACACTTTAGCGCGATAGGGCTTTAAAAAAGGCCAAAGCGCATTTAAAGAAGACAGTTTTTTTGTTGCTGGTTTATCAGTCGTGTTAAGGGCTAATTTTGTAGCGTTATCGGTACCAGTTGGCATGTTAATTTTGTGTAAGATTAAGTAAACAGTGTAGCACTAGCTAGCAAAACTATTGAGCTAGATTCGCCTACTAGGTTCAAGCACCAGAGTGATTTATACTGACGTAAATTGTGAAAGCGTTGTTATGCATAAAAATCTTAAAATAATCGTTTGGCTGGCTGTTGGTTTACTGGGGCTTTTTGCCTTAAGTATCATCGCCTTAAACCGTGGCGAAAGTATAAACGCGCTATGGTTAATTACCGCCGCGGTATGTATTTATGCCATTGCATACCGTTTTTATGCGGCATGGATTGCCGCAAAAGTATTGGTAATAGATGAAACGCGTGCCACGCCAGCTGAACGGCTAGACAATGGCCGCGATTTTGTGCCCACCAATAAATGGGTGGTATTTGGCCACCATTTTGCGGCTATTGCTGGCCCTGGCCCGCTGGTAGGCCCAACGCTAGCGGCACAATTTGGATACCTTCCTGGTACTTTGTGGATACTAATTGGCGCGGTACTTGGCGGCGCGGTGCAAGATATGGTGACGCTGTTTTTCTCGACGCGTAGAGACGGCAGAAGCTTAGGCCAAATGGCGCGTGATGAAATTGGCGTTATTGGCGGCACGGCGGCGCTTGTTGGTACGTTTCTAATTATGATTATCTTAATCGCAGTGCTGGGTTTAGTGGTGGTAAACGCCATGAAACATAGCCCGTGGGCCACTTCTACCGTAGCGGCTACTATTCCAATTGCCATGCTAATTGGTATTTATATGCGCAATATTCGCCCAGGGCAGGTGCTGGAAGCCTCTGCTATTGGTGTGGCTTTGTTGTTGTTGAGCGTATTTGCAGGTGGCTGGATAGACCATAACGAAACCTTACGTGTGTACTTCGACCACGATGGCTTGCCGCTAGCCTACGCAATTATTGTGTACGGCTTTGCCGCCGCTGTGTTGCCGGTGTGGCTATTACTAGCGCCGCGTGATTATCTAAGCACTTATATGAAGCTGGGTACGATTATCTTGCTAGCGGTCGCTATCATCATACTGCGCCCCGATATTCACATGCCTGCCGTTACGCAATTTGTAGATGGCACGGGGCCAATTTTTGGTGGAAAATTATTTCCGTTTGTATTTATTACTATTGCTTGTGGCGCTATTTCTGGCTTTCACGCATTAATTGCTTCGGGTACAACGCCAAAGCTGCTAGCAAACGAACGTGATATTCGCATGATAGGTTACGGGGCTATGCTTTTGGAATCTTTCGTCGCGATTATGGCCATGATAGCCGCTACAGTGCTAGAGCCTGGCGTATTTTTTGCCATTAACAGCCCTGCGGGTGTGGTGGGTAAAGAGGCGATTGATGCTGTTGCAAAAATCAATAGCTGGGGCTATGCAGTGACGGTAGAGCAAATGAACCAGCTAGCCAAAGATATGGGCGAAAGCAGCTTATTTGCCCGCACTGGTGGCGCGCCAAGCTTGGCGGTGGGCATGGCTAGTATATTTGGTAATGCGTTTGGTAAACATTTATTGGCTCTGTGGTATCACTTTGCCATTATGTTTGAGGCGATTTTTATATTGACAACGCTAGATGCAGGCACGCGCGTGGGGCGTTTTATGTTGCAAGATATGCTGGGTAATTTTAACAAAAAACTCGGCGAAACATCTTATATGCCATCCGTCATCCTCACCAGCGCCGTCGTGGTGGCAGGTTGGGGCTACTTTTTGTATATTGGCGTGATAGACCCAAACGGTGGTGTGAATATTTTGTGGCCACTATTCGGCATTGCGAACCAAATGTTGGCGGCTATTGCCATATGTGTAGCAACGGGTATTTTGGTTAAAAGTGGCAAACTTAAATATGCTTGGGTAACCGCTCTACCATTGACTTGGCTGGTAATCATTACATCAACCGCCGCTTGGCAAAAGATTTTTAGTGATGATATTAGAATTGGTTTTTTTGCTGCAGCTAATGATTTAAGTAGCAAATTAGCGGCTGGACTATTGCCTGCAGATAAGGCCGCAGTTGCGCCGCAGCTGATCTTTAATCAGCATTTAGATGCCTATTTAACACTGTTTTTTGTAGCAATGTTGTGGATTGTGATTATTGATATGTTGTGGGTTTGTGCAAGGCATTTGCAGGGTAAGCGTGTACTGCCACTTTCTGAAACACCGCATGTAGCTTGCCGCTTAGATGATGCATGGGTTAGAGACTAATGCTGGTTGGGTTTGTTTTAATTTTAATTCTGTTGGCTGATTGTATGGCCTTTCACTTAATTACTAAAGATGAATTAAGTGATAATAAACAAAAGATTCTTCAAGCTATGTTGGTATTTTTTATACCAGTATTAGGTGCTTTGATAGTTATTTTAGTCAACAAGGCAAAACCAAGCTCTACTGGAAAATTTCCTGAAAAAACTGAGCTTGATGCGGGCAATCAAAGTTTTACTAGTAGAAACAATAATGAAGCTGATGGAAATGATGATTAAAAAACTTAAACTTTTCTGGCAAAATATTCGGGAGCTTTCAGGTGATGACGCTTACGAGCGTTATTTGGCGCACTATCAATCTTTCCATGCAGATAAACATGACGCAGAAGCACCGTTAAGCCGTGAAGCTTTTTTTAAACAGTGGCAAGACAGTAAATGGAAAGGTATTAAGCGTTGCTGTTAAAAAATCCGCATAAAGACAAAGATTTTTCTGATGAAGATTTATCACGCATTATAGAAATGGGCTGGGAAGACCGTACTGCATTTGAGGCAATTGAAGCGCAATTTGGTATCAATCAAGATGGCGTGATTAAGATTATGCGGGCTAATTTAAAGCTAAATTCGTTTAAATCGTGGCGCGAACGCACTCACGGGCAAACCACAAAACATTTACAACTGCGTAGTGAAGAAGTAACGCGTCATCAATCTAGGCGACAAAACAAAATTAATCGCTAGTTTATTTAAAGCTTATTAAGAACTTTGATAAATTTTATCAATCGCCATTTCGTCAGATTCAGCGGGTTGTTCAATCTGGTATTCCGTCACCGTTACCTCTGTACGCAATCTGTTTTTTACAGGCATATATTCAGCAATGGTGTAGCTAAAATCTGGTTCTTTTTTAAAAAATCGCTCGAATAAGTTTTTCATTTTTTCTATCTCAACAAATAGTATTAATACTTATGCAAACTATATGCCATGTTGAAAAATACTTAAGTAGCTGTTTTTATTTAATGTTTATTTAATTTTTAATATGTTTTATTTTAACAGTGATGATTTATTAAGCGAGATGATGGATTTTCGTCTTTGCACAAATGAATAGTGCGCGAATTAACATGGCTAAATTTGTCGTGCTAAATTTATTTGCCAAAGTAATGGCTTTTAGATTTTTGCAACATCCAAACGCCAATCACTATCATAGGTAAACTTAGCCATTGCCCCATACTAAAGCCTAGCTGTAATAGACCTAAATGCACATCTGGCTCGCGCGTAAATTCTGCCAAAAAGCGAAAGCTGCCATAGCCGATTAAAAACAAAGCAGAAATAGCACCCACTGGCCGCTGCTTGCGCGAAAACCACCATAAAATACAAAATAGTGCCACGCCTTCAAGCGCAAATTCGTATAGCTGCGACGGATGACGCGCAATGTTGTCTACTTGCGGAAAAATCATGCCATATGTTGAATTTGTTGCTCTGCCCCATAGCTCACCATTAATAAAATTACCAATGCGACCAGTACCCAAGCCAATTGGCACTAGCGGTGCGACAAAATCCATTAGGCTAAGCCAAGTTAATTTACGCTTGTGCGCAAATAAAAACATCGCAATGAGTACACCTAAAAAACCGCCATGAAAGCTCATGCCGCCTTGCCATATTTTAAAAATATTAAGCGGATGCTGCAAAAAATCACCCAATTGGTAAAACAAAATATAGCCGATTCGTCCGCCTAAAATAACCCCCAATGCGCCGTAAAACAAGGCGTCGTCTAGCATTTGGGGCGACCAAGCATGCCAAGGCCGATTTGCAATTTGCCATTTACCTAAAAATAAAAATGCTGCAAACGCTAACAAATACATTAAGCCATACCAGTGAATGCCGAAGCCATTGGTAATGTGTAAAGCAATTGGGTCGAACTGTGGGTGAATTATTGGCATATTTAGCATGTCTTAAATGGTGTGATGCGGTAAAATAACATTATACGTTCTAATTGCACAGGTTACTTATGCCCGTTTATCGTTCTCGTACCACCACCCACGGCCGCAATATGGCAGGCGCTCGCGCGCTATGGCGTGCCACTGGCATGAAAGATGGTGATTTTGATAAACCCATCATCGCCATTTCAAACTCTTTTACGCAGTTTGTGCCAGGTCATGTGCATTTAAAAGACTTAGGTCAATTGGTTGCGCGTGAAATTGAACGGGCAGGCGGTGTAGCTAAAGAATTCAATACGATTGCGGTAGATGACGGCATTGCCATGGGGCATAGCGGCATGCTGTATAGTTTGCCTAGCCGCGATTTAATTGCCGATAGTGTTGAATATATGGTCAACGCGCACTGCGCCGATGCGCTGGTGTGTATTTCTAATTGCGATAAAATTACCCCTGGCATGCTAATGGCTGCGTTACGCTTGAATATTCCCGTGGTATTTGTTTCAGGCGGGCCGATGGAAGCGGGTAAAGTGAATTGGCAGGGCGAGGAGATGAAGCTGGATTTAGTCGATGCCATGGTTGCCGCAGCTGATAGCAAAGTTTCAGATGAAAAATCCGAAGCGATTGAGCGCTCGGCTTGCCCAACATGTGGTTCTTGTTCTGGTATGTTTACTGCAAACTCAATGAATTGTTTAACTGAGGCGCTAGGATTAAGCTTGCCTGGCAACGGCTCTACATTGGCCACCCACGGCGCGCGTAAAGAACTATTTTTAAAAGCTGGCAGGCTGATAGTTGATTTAGCTAAACGCCATTACGAGCAAGATGATTACAGCGTTTTGCCGCGGTCTATTGCTAATCTACAAGCGTTTGAAAACGCCATGGCTTTAGATGTGTCGATGGGCGGCAGTACCAATACAGTATTGCATTTGCTGGCCGCGGCGCACGAGGCTGAAATTGATTTCACCATGTCAGACATCGATAGAATTTCTCGCAAAGTACCGTGTTTAAGCAAAGTGGCGCCTGCCACGCAAAAATATCATATGGAAGACGTGCACCGCGCAGGTGGTGTGATGGGCATATTGGGCGAATTAGACCGTGCTGGGCTGATTCATCGCGATATTCCTACCGTGCATTCACCCAGCATGGGCGAGGCGCTGGCAAAATGGGATATTAAAGTGACCAAGGATGAGGATGTGAAAAAATTCTACCGCGCTGCACCTGGCGGTATTATCACGACGATAGCTTTTAGTCAGAGCATGTTATACCCCACGTTAGACGACGACCGCACAGATGGCTGCATTCGCGACAAAGCGCACGCTTATTCGCAAGATGGTGGTCTGGCGGTGCTTTACGGCAATATCGCGCTAGATGGCTGCATAGTCAAAACGGCGGGTGTCGATGACAGTATTCTCAAATTTACTGGACGTGCGCGTATTTTTGAATCGCAGGATGCCGCTGTAGAAGGCATTATGGCCGACCAAATTGTTGCTGGCGATGTAGTGGTGATTCGCTACGAAGGCCCACGTGGCGGCCCTGGCATGCAAGAAATGTTATACCCAACGAGCTATTTAAAATCGAAAGATTTAGGCAAAGTGTGCGCGCTATTAACTGACGGTCGCTTTTCGGGCGGAACATCAGGTTTATCAATCGGCCACGCCTCGCCAGAAGCAGCCGAAGGTGGTGCAATTGGCTTGGTAGAAGAGGGTGACACCATTGAAATCGATATTCCAAATCGCACTATTCACCTAGCAATTACAGATGCAGAAATGTCGCACCGCCATAGCAAAATGGTGGCCAAAGGTAAAGATGCTTGGAAGCCAATCAATCGTCAACGTCATGTTTCACCTGCCTTGCGTGCTTACGCAGCAATGAGCACCAGTGCGGCTCGTGGCGCAGTGCGCGATGTATCGCAAATTGAAAAGTAAGTAATATAACCTTGATTGAGAAGTGATGAATACAGAAACCACAGAAGCAATAGCACAAAGCGTAGAACCTAAAACAAAAAAACGCTTAAAGTTGCATGCGCACGTATTACAAACCCAAGATGAAACTGGCTTGCAATATTTAGAGGTAGATAACCCACTAGCCACTGCAAAAATTGCGCTACAAGGCGCACATATAATGGGCTGGCAACCTAAATTTTTAGCAGAACCAGTGCTGTGGATGTCGAGTAGCGCGCGTTTTGTGAAAGGCCGCTCTATTCGCGGTGGTGTGCCTATTTGTTGGCCTTGGTTTGGCGCACACCCAACTGATAGCACTTTTTGCCCACATGGCTTTGCGCGGGTAATACCCTGGCGAGTGATGGATATTGACGCAACGCCAACTGGCGCAACGCGCATTATTTTAGAGATGCAAGAGACGCCAGAAGCAAAACGGCAGTTGTCATATCCATATGCGCTCACCTTAACCATTACTGTTGGGAGACGTTTACGTATTGAAATGGCTACTACCAACAAGGCCGATCACCCGTTTGTGATTGGTGAAGCGTTTCACACTTATTTAAACGTTAGCGATATTAGCAACGTTAAAATAACCGGTATGCAAGATTGCTTATATGCCGATAAAGTGCTCAAATATCAACGTGAAGTAGAGCATAATGCATTGAAGTTTGATGGCGAATTTGACCGCGTTTATATTAACCATAGCTCAGATTGTACTGTGCACGATACTGGCTTTAACCGATTGATTCATATATCAAAATCTGGCAGTGATACCACGGTGGTATGGAGCCCTGGCGCAGAAAAAGCTGCACAAATGGGTGATATGGGTGCTGCAGATGATTGGCGTAAAACAGTATGTGTGGAAACCACCAATGCATTGGATAATATGGTGGTAATTAACCCACATCGCACGCATGTGATTATTGCAGAGTATGCGATTGAAACTTTATAAATTTACTATAAGTTTTCCATCATCTGCAAAGCAGTAATTGATGTCCAATAAACTGCAATCAGAAACCAGCCCTTACTTATTGCAACATGCAAGTAACCCTGTGGATTGGTATCCGTGGGGTAAAGAAGCACTAAAATTAGCACGCGAACTAGATAAACCCATTTTGTTATCTATTGGCTATTCGGCTTGCCATTGGTGTCACGTCATGGCGCACGAATCGTTTGAAGATGATGCAGTAGCCGCAGTGATGAATGCGCACTTTATCAATATTAAGGTTGACCGTGAAGAACGGCCAGATATTGACCAAATTTATCAAACCGCGCACAGCATGCTCAGCCAAAAAAGTGGTGGCTGGCCACTGACGGTGTTTTTAACGCCAGACCAGCAGCCGTATTTTACTGGAACCTACTTTCCTAAAACTGCACGCTATCAATTACCCGGTTTTGCTGATTTAATTCCGCGCGTGGCGGCTTTTTATCACGAGAAAAAAGATGACTTGGCGGTGCAAAATTCGCAGTTAGCTGATGCGCTGAAACGCACGATTCCTGCGCCTAGCAGCACCTTAAGTGCTTCACAAGATACCTTTAAGTTAGCATTCACTTCGCTGGAAAGAAGCTTCGATTTTGAGCATGGTGGTTTTGGTAGCGCGCCAAAATTTCCGAATCCTGCAGATATTACTTTGCTTTTACATGAGGCCAAAGCTGGCAACAAGCAAGCGGAAGCAATGGCTTTGCAAATGCTAAGTGCCATGGCCAACGGCGGTATTTATGATCAAATTGGTGGTGGCTTTTGTCGTTATAGCGTGGATGAACGCTGGAATATTCCACACTTTGAAAAAATGCTTTACGACAACGGCCAGCTATTATTTTTGTATTGCGATGGTTGGCAAATTTCAAAAAACCAACGTTATAAACAAATTTTAGAAGAAACCATTGCATGGTTAATTTGCGAAATGCGCGATAAAAATGGCGCATTTTATTCATCACTTGATGCTGATTCGTTAGACGAAAGTGGTCACTCTGAAGAAGGCGCGTTTTATGTGTGGCAGCCTGCTGAAGTAAAAAAATTACTAAGTCCAAAAGAGTTTGTAGTGGCAAGCAGCTGTTTTGGGTTTGACCGTGCCGCCAATTTTGAAAATCCGCATTCGGGTTATGCAGGCTGGCATCCTTATTTGGCGCGGTCTCCAGAGCATGATGAAATTGTATTGTTAATGAACGCACAAGCTAAATTGTTTGATGCGCGCGATAAACGTACCCGCCCAGGCCGTGACGATAAAATTTTAACTTCGTGGAATGCGCTCGCCATTAAAGGCTTGGCTAGGGCAGGGCGCGTATTTAATCGGCCAGATTGGATAAAGTTAGCGCAAGATGCGGTGGATTTTATTTGCAATAATATGTGGGTAAACGAGCAATTATTGGCGACATGTAAAGATGATGGCAGCGGAGATTATAAAGCGCATTTAAACGCATATTTAGATGACTACGCATTTTTATTAGACGCGCTGATTGAGCTGATGCAAGCTGATTATCGCGCTGTAGATTTAGCCTTTGCAGAAGATTTAGCCGAAGCACTATTGGAAAATTTTGAATCAGAACAGGGTGGATTTTATTTTACTAGCCACAACCACGAGGCGCTGATTCATCGCCCCAAGCAAGGCTACGACAACGCCACGCCCAATGGCAACGGTATTGCTGCAGTGGCCTTGCAAAAACTTGGGCATATATTGGGCGAAGCGCGCTATTTGCAAGCCGCCGAGCGCACCTTAAAAGCGTTTGACAGCAGCATGGCGAATAATCCTGCCGCTTGTGCTACTTTGTGCCATGCGTTAAGCGAATTTTTAACGCCGCCCAGCATCGTCATCATACGCGGTGAAGCCGATAAAATGCTGGCTTGGCGTGAAGCAATTAATAAAACTTATTACCCTCATCATTTAGTGTTTTATTTAGATGATGCGGCCAAAGATTTACCGAGTACGCTCGACAGGAAATTTACCGGCGAAGTCAACGCTTGGCTATGTCAAGGCGTTGTTTGCGCACCGAGTGTGAATAATTTGCAACAGCTTATCAAAAGTTTACAAATAAATGCCTAGTGGGCTATTGTAGATTTTTGAATGTCATGTATCATGCACGTTGCATAAAATTGTAGATTTTTTAAAGAATATTGGTTGTATTTCAAGGAGATAGCATGAAAGTTTTATTAGCAACAATCGCAGCCGCGGCCGTATTATTCGCTGGTCAAGCCAGTGCTTCACAAGCTTTAGCGCAAAAAAGTGGCTGCTTAGCTTGCCACGCCATTGATAAAAAAGTACTAGGCCCAGCCTTAAAAGATGTTGCCGCTAAATACAAAGGTGACGCATCTGCTGAAGCGAAATTAATCGCTAAAGTTAAAAAAGGTGGTAGCGGCGTTTGGGGCCCTATGCCTATGCCTGCTAATAGCCCACAAGTAAAAGACGAAGATATTAAATCTATCGTTCAGTGGGTTTTATCAATGTAATTTAAAGATTCAAACTAAAAAAGCCAGCTGAAAAGCTGGCTTTTTTTATTGCTTATTTGGTTAATTATTGGTTAAGCTTGCTATGCCTAATTGAATAAGCAAAATAAAATACAACACCAAACACAATCCATATGCCAAAGCGTAGCCAAGTAGAACTGGGTAAAAACGCCATCAATGCACCACAAGACAAAATACCGAGTACTGGAATGACAGGGTTCCAAGGATTTTTAAATGGCCGTGGCAAATTTGGCTGGCGTATGCGCAATACAATCACGCCTACGCACACCATTACAAATGCGGCTAGCGTGCCAATATTGACAGTTTCTGCCAGCTCGCCTAATGGAAAAAACCCCGCCACAAGAGAAACTACAAAACCGCACATTAAAATTATGCGCGTGGGCGTTTGCCTATCTGGGTTTACCTTTGAAAATATAGGTGAAATTAAGCCGTCACAGCTCATGGCAAATAAAATACGCGTTAAGCCATACAACAATACCAACAGCACTGTAATTAAGCCTGCCAGTACGCCAGTAGCAACCAAGGTAGATGCCCAAGTGTAGCCTAGTTTGGTAAGTGCATAAGCCACAGGGGAAGCGGTATTTAGCTCGCTATATGGCACCACACCTGTAAGTATTGACGACACGATAATGTAAATGATGGTGCAAAATGCCAATGAAGCCAGCAAGCCAATCGGCAAATCGCGCTGCGGATTTTTACATTCTTCTGCCGCGGTAGAAACTGCGTCAAAGCCAAAATAGGCAAAAAATACTAAAGATGCACCTGCTAACACCCCAATATTTTTACCATTGTCTAAAGTTTCAAACCAGCCAAATGGCATAAATGGTTGCCAATTGGCACTGTTGACATGACCAACTGCCAGCGCTATAAAAATAGCAATAGTAGAAAGCTTGATAACAACAATTATGTTATTAACGCGTGCGCTCTCCTTTACGCCCACAATCAGCAAAATCGTCAATGCCCAAATAATGGTAAAGGCGGGTAAATTTATGGTGCCACCCAACATAGGCGCTTTGGTGAGCGTTTCGGGCAGATAAATATTAAAGTTAGCCAATGTATTCACAAAATAGCCAGACCAGCCATTAGCCACTGCTGCCGCCCCCACGCCATATTCCAGCAACAAAATCCAACCCATCAACCAAGCCATTAGCTCGCCAAATGCCACGTAGCTATAGCCATAAGCGCTGCCAGAACCACCAATAGACGAGGCTAGCTCGGCATAAGCCAATGCAGCAAAAGCCGAGGCAATGCCTGCGAATATAAACGATAACACCACGGCTGGACCAGATTGTGTGGCAGCCGCCAATCCAGTCAGTACAAATATGCCAGTGCCAATAGCGCAGCCAATACCTAATAATGCTAAATCAAACGCGCTTAAGCATTTTTTAAGGCCGCTGCTGCCATGTGCGATGACGGGCTTGGTGCGTAAAAGTTTGGCTAACATTTTTATCCCCATCTTTTTATGTCTAGTGTATTTTTTATTTTTACAGCAGTTTACATTAATTATAGCCAGTCGCGGTCAATCAAAAAGTCGGTATACAACTTGGCCTCTGCACTAGCATTTTCTGGCTTCCAGTCGTATCGCCATTTCACTATCGGCGGCATCGACATCAGTATCGATTCTGTGCGGCCATTTGACTGCAAACCGAATAATGTACCGCGATCGAACACCAAGTTAAACTCCACATAGCGACCACGGCGATAGGCCTGGAAGTCGCGCTGGTGCTCGGTGTAGGGCATATCTTTGCGGCGCTGTAAAATTGGCAAATAGGCTTGTAAAAAGCTATCGCCCACGGCGCGTTGCAGTGCAAAGCTTTGCTCAAAGCCCATCTCGTTAAAATCATCAAAGAAAATACCGCCTATGCCGCGCGGCTCTTTGCGATGTTTTAAGTAAAAATATTCGTCACAATGTTTTTTAAATTTTGGGTAATAGGCAGGGTTAAATGCATCCAACGTAGTTTTGTTGGTGCGGTGAAAATGTTGGCAGTCTTCTTCAAAGCCATAGTAAGGCGTTAAATCCATGCCGCCTCCAAACCACCAAATATCAGACTCAGTTTCTGTCGTCGCTTTCGCCATAAAAAAGCGAATATTCATGTGCACGGTTGGCACATAAGGGTTGCGTGGGTGCATCACGAGTGACACGCCCATTGCCTCCCAAGCGCGGCCTGCTGCTTCTGGGTGTGCAATAGTGGCGGCGGGTGGCAGCTTGTTACCTAAAACGTGCGAAAACCCTACGCCAGCGCGCTCAAACACATTGCCACCTTCTAGCATGCAGCTATTACCGCCGCCGCCTTCTGGGCGTTGCCAGCTATCGTGCAAAAAGGTTTTGCCGTCCACCACTTCTAAAGCTTCAATAATTTTTGCTTGCAAACTTTGTAGGTAGGCTAAAACTGCTTGAGGATTCATAATTTAACCTGCAAAATCTCTCTGAATAACGTAGCGAGCGCAGTTAAGACGAGGAAAAAAATGGCGAAAAACTGGAATTTATGCGGTATTAAATGAAGATTTTGAGCCAATTTTTTCATAGTATTAACAAGCGCAGTAGTTAGGCGGAGGGCTTTTTGATGGCTCGATAGCCAATGTCAGTTCTGTACTGGGCACCATCAAACTTTATTTCATCGGCAATTTGGTAGGCTTTTTGTTGTGCAAATTTTACCGTTTCACCTAGCGCCGTCACGCACAACACACGGCCGCCACTTGTTAGCACTTTGCCATCTTTTAATATTGTACCAGCGTGAAAAACCTGCGCGTCGGCTAAATCTTTAGGCAGGCCAGTAATTTCGTCATTTAACCTTGGCACATCTGGATAATTGTGCGATGCCATCACTACACCCAGCGCAAAGCGCCTATCCCATTCGGCCTCGGCTAAATTGAGCGTACCATTTATCGCATGCTCTGCCAGCTCAACAAAATCAGTCTTAAGCCGCAACATAATCGGCTGTGTCTCTGGGTCACCCATGCGGCAGTTAAACTCTAAGGTTTTGATGCTTCCATCAGGCGAAATCATTAACCCTGCGTATAAAAAACCCGTGTAAGGAATGCCATCTTTGGCCATGCCTTCCACCGTGGGGCGAATTACTTCGCGTAATGCTTTAGCGTGAATTTCTGGTGTGACGCATGGCGCAGGTGAATACGCGCCCATACCGCCTGTGTTCGGGCCTTCATCATTATCTAATAATCGTTTGTGGTCTTGGCTAGTAGCCAGCGGCAGTATGTTTTTTCCGTCTACCATCACAATAAAACTGGCTTCTTCGCCTGATAAAAATTCTTCAATCACCACGCGCGCACCCGCATCGCCCAGTCTGTTGTCACTTAGCATGGCATCAATTGCCGCGTGCGCTTCCGCCTCATCCATCGCCACCACAACGCCTTTACCTGCTGCCAAGCCATCGGCTTTAATCACAATTGGCGCGCCTTGCTCAGTCACATAATCGTGCGCTTTTTGTGCGTCAGTAAAGGTTGCATAAGCTGCGGTGGGAATGTTGTGGCGCTGCATAAAAGCTTTGGCAAAATCCTTGCTGCTTTCTAATTGCGCAGCCGCTTTGGTTGGGCCAAAAATTTTTAAGCCATTAGCACGAAACACATCAACAACACCCTGTGAAAGCGGCGCTTCTGGGCCAACGATGGTCAGGTAAATTTGCTCTTTTTGCGCGAACTCAAGCAAGTCTTGAACCTTGGTAATCGGCACATTCACCATGTCAGGATTGGTCGCCGTACCCGCATTACCAGGGGCAACATAGACGCGACTCACTTCTTTATTTTGCGCTATTTTCCATGCTAAGGCATGCTCGCGACCGCCACTACCGATGATTAAAATTTTCATTTTTTGATTTCTTTTTTAACTTTGATGTCAGCCATAAATCCAATAGGGCGTTTTTCAGGTTTTGGTGATTCCATCATGCTGCGTATGGCATCAAACACCACTTTAAGTTGGTCGTCATAACGATCCTCAAGCGTGTCTAGTCTGTGTGTTAAATCTTTATGTTCGGTGACAAGTTGGCGTAACTTAACAAACGTACGCATAATTTCAATGTTTACATTGATAGCGCGCTCACTATTTAAAACGCTTGAAAGCATGGCAACACCTTGTTCGGTAAAGGCGTAGGGCGCGGTTCTTGCACCACCATAATTAGTTTTATCTAAACTTGAAATCACAAATTGTGATTTCAAGTTAGCCCATTCGTCGGTATTAAGTTGAAACATAAAATCATGCGGAAAGCGTAACAAATTACGTTTTACTGCTTGCATCAAAACGCTAGGCGACACTCCATAAAGTCGCGCCAATTGACTAGACAGCATCACGCGCTGATTGCGTATTACTTGAATTGTTGGCTTAATTTCGAGGAGACTCGTCACTCTAATGCCTAAAGTGGCGAATACCCGTTGTGACCATCACCAAACCATGCTCGTTTGCGGCATTAACCACTTCTTCATCGCGCATACTGCCACCAGGGTGAATCACGCAACTCGCGCCTGCCGCCGCAAGTGCATCTATACCGTCGAGAAACGGGAAAAACGCATCAGATGCCACAACAGAGTTTTGCAAGCTTAAACCTGCATTTTGCGCTTTGATAATGGCGATTTTGGTGCTGTCAATGCGGCTCATTTGGCCAGCGCCCACGCCTAGCGTCATGCCATTGCCACAAAATACAATGGCGTTGCTTTTTACATATTTCGCCACATTCCAGGCAAATAACATATCGGCAATTTGTGTGGGCGTTGGTTTTTTTGCGCTGATTATTGTTAAATCAGATTCAGCAATTTCATGGTTATCGGCGGTTTGAATTAGCAAGCCAGAACCGACGCGTTTGATGTCTTGTGCGTTGCGGCCTTGCTCCCAAGGTGTATTTCCACCTTTAGGCAATGCGATTTTTAATACGCGCACATTGGCTTTTGCAGCAAATATTGCCAGCGCATCAGCGGTGAAATCGGGCGCAATTAACACTTCTACAAATTGCTTGCTTACTGCTTCGGCTGCGGCTTTATCCACCGTCATGTTAAAGGCAATAATGCCGCCAAACGCGCTTGAAGGATCGGTTTGAAAAGCCTTTGTATAAGCCTCAAGGGCGTTGCCGCCCAATGCCACGCCACATGGGTTGGCGTGTTTGACAATGACGCAAGCAGCGGAAGCACCCAACGTGCTGGAGTTTGTAGAGTTGCTGAAACTTTTTACCGCTTCCCAAGCGGCATCTGCATCGGCAATATTGTTGTAGCTTAATTCTTTGCCTTGCAGTTGTTGCGCGGTCACTAAACTACCAGGCGCAGGGTACAAATCGCGATAAAACGCCGCTTGCTGATGTGGATTTTCGCCATAGCGCAAATCTTGCAGCTTTACAAAGCGGCCATTGGTTTGGTCGGGAAAGTTTTTGCGGGTGCCATCTTCTGAAAAACTGCTTAAATAATCGCTAATTGCACCATCGTAATTGCTAATACGATTAAACGCAGCCACCGATAACTTAAATAGCGATGCTCTGGAAGGCGCATTGTTATTGGCTTGCAGCTCGGTTAAAAAGGCCTCGTATTGATTTGCATCAGTTAAAACAGCAACATGCTGCCAATTTTTGGCCGCACTGCGTACCATGGCTGGGCCGCCAATATCAATATTTTCAATCGCGTCTTCTAGTGTGCAATTGGGCTTGGCAACCGTCGCCTCAAATGGGTAAAGATTCACCACTAATAAATCAATATTCGGAATATCGTGCGCTTGCATGGTAGCTACGTGTTCAGGCAAATCGCGCCTGCCAAGTAGGCCGCCGTGAACTTTTGGGTGCAACGTTTTTACGCGACCATCCAGCATTTCAGGGAAGCCAGTGTAGTCGCCAACTTCTGTCACTGCGATATTATTATCGCGCAGTAATTTGGCGGTACCGCCAGTGGAAAGGATTTCTACGTTTAATTTAACCAGTGCAGTGGCTAATTCGATAATGCCAGTTTTGTCTGATACGCTGATGAGTGCTCTTTTGATGGCGGCCATTTAAAAGTTGTTTCGTGAAAAGTGATTGAAGGTTGAGGCTAATTCAAGTTATATTGCGCCATTTTTTTACGTAAGGTGTTACGGTTTAAACCTAGCATTTCTGCGGCTTTTGACTGGTTTCCGCCAACCTTATGCAAAATATATTCTAGCAAAGGTTTTTCGATTGCGGCTTGCACTAAATCGTAAATTGCATGCGGCGGTTGGCCGTCAAGATGCTTAAAATAATCATCTAGTGACTCACTAACTGCAATAGAAAGCTTGCAAGAATCTGTCATTAAATACTCACCATTATGCTGCCAACTCAATCATTTCTGGTTCTGGCTCAGCGTAAACTAGGCGCTCATGTTTAGTTTTTAGCTCAGCAAAAAAGTCGTTAATTGCTGCTTGCTGCAAATCAATCGTATCAAGCGTATTCATATTGTGGCGAAAACTCGCGCTACCCGCCAAACCCTTGGTGTACCAAGAAATATGCTTGCGCGCCACGCGCATGCCCGCAATATCGCCATAAAAGCCGTATAAATCGTTGATGTGCTCCAGCATCACGGTGTGAATTTCTTCAACCGTGGGTGGCAATAAATGCGTGCCAGTTTTTAAAAAATGTTCAATCTCGCGAAAAATCCATGGCCTGCCTTGTGCCGCGCGACCTATCATCACCGCATCTGCACCTGTGTATTCCAGCACATATTTGGCTTTTTCAGGTGTGGTGATGTCGCCATTGGCAATCAGCGGAATATTGATTGCCTGTTTAACCGCCGCAATCGTATCGTATTCCGCATCGCCCATGTATAAGCACGCACGCGTGCGGCCGTGCATAGCCAGCGCTTGCACGCCGCTGTCTTCTGCCATTTTCGCAATCATTACCGCGTTGCGATTATTTTTATCCCAACCGGTGCGAATTTTAAGCGTAACAGGCACATTCACCGCGCCAACAACGGCTTTTAAAATTTGCGAAACCAGCGGTTCATCTTTTAACAGCGCGCTGCCTGCCATTACGTTGCAGATTTTTTTGGCAGGGCAACCCATATTAATATCGATAATTTGCGCGCCGTTATCCACGTTATAACGCGCAGCTTCGGCCATCATTTTAGGGTCTGCACCTGCAATTTGCACCGAGATTGGGTCAACTTCACCTTCGTGATTCGCACGACGCCGAGTTTTTTCAGACCCGTAGAGCAGCGAATTAGAAGTCACCATCTCAGAAACCGCTAAACCCGCGCCCAGCTTTTTGCAAAGCTGACGGAAAGGCCTATCCGTCACGCCCGCCATGGGTGCGACGACTAGATTATTCTTTAAAATGTGATTGCCAATTTGAATGCGGTTTTAAGTTTATAGTCTTGCACAACTTTTTTGAGTTGCCTATTTTATACGCAATCGGCGCGACTTAATAGTATAAATTGTTTAATTTTTACACTCAAAATGACTTAGATATTTGGAAGTGTCAGATGCTCTAAATTACTCAACCAAATCATGGCTTGTTCGCGGGTGTCGTTACACATTTCAATGCTGGGTTGTAAGCTGGCACAAAAAGCAGGGCGCTCAGGCTGGCCGAATATTTTGCAGCGGTTTTCGGCATCTAATTGCACACAGCGCATGCCAGCTGGTTTGCCGTTTGGCATGCCGGGTATTGGGCTGTTAATACTCGGCGCGGTGCAGCAAGCGCCGCAATTTTCTCTACATTGCATAATTTAAGTCATTCATTATCAAGTAAAGTTAATTCAGATAAGCAATCATAAATTAGCCCGTCATTCAGAGTGTAGCGAAGAATCTAGGTTTAGAAATTCCAAATTTAGAATTTGTAACGGCGAGTGGATTCTTCGCTACGCTCTGAATGACGGTTGGAAGTTTATGCCATTTTAAGCTAAGAAGCCTTAAAGTCGCGCCAAGCAAAACCAATATTCCTCACGCCAGTTTTTAAATCCTGCATGGCAAGCTTTACTTGTTCAGGCGCACCTTTTGCGCCCAGCTCAATCTGCCTATTGGGTTTAAATTTTGGCAGACTAAAGACTTTTATTTCTGGATATTTATGCAGCGTTTCATTCATTAAATCAATTAGTTGGCTTTCAATACCATCCACCACAATAATTGATTGTTCCAAATATTGGGTTTGGTGAAATAAGTGCGAATAATGCGTATCTAAAACCCATTCCATCATTGGGTGCGCCATGGCAGGAAAGCCTGGCAGGAAATAATGGTTTTTGATACTAAAACCTGCTACACGATTCACTGGGTTAGGAATCAAGTCTGCGCCTTGCGGAAAATCAGCCATGAACACTCTTTTAGGATAAGCGCCTTCGCCAAACTGCGCCACAACTTCTGCCACAGCGCCAGCGTGGCGTTCAATGGGCACGCTCAGCGCATCTGCCGCGCATTGCCGCGTGTAATCGTCTGGTGTGGCGCCAATGCCACCAAAGCTGAATACAACCTCATTTTTCGCAAAGCTGGCTTCAAAAGCAGCTGTTATTTGCGCTGGATCATCGCCCAAATACTCCGCCCAACTTAAACTTAAACCGCGCGTTTTTAAAATGCTAATGGCTTGAGTTAAATGCTTATCCTCGCGCTTGCCCGAGAGAATTTCATCGCCGATGATGTAGATGCCGAAGGTTTGCAAAAGCTTACTTAACTTGCTGCAATTGGCTTAAAAGTTCTGGCACATCTGTTTGAATAATGCTCCACAGCGTATCGTTATCAATACCCAAATAACCATG